>NZ_JBVIJT010000003.1:0-241526 GCF_055581265.1 Streptomyces sp. NPDC031466 | reverse complement strand
TCCCCGGCCTGGTCCTCCTCTTCTCCCCCTCCTCCCCCCCCCCCCCCCAACCACCCCCCCCCCCCCCCCTCCCCCCCCCCCTCCCCCCCTTCTTCCCCCCCCCCCCCCCCCCCCCCCCCCCCCACGGCCGCGAGGGTCACGCGGAAGCGGAGGGCTCGCGCAGGAAGGTTTCGAGCCGTGCGGCGAAGCCCGGGGCCGCGGCGACGAAGTGACCGGCCCCGGGGTGCACACTCCGCCGGCCGTCGAGCGCCGCCGCGAGAGCGTCGCAGATCCGCTCCAGCGCGACCGCGTGGCCCCCGGACGCGACGAGCACCGGGACACCGGCGTCGCGGATCGCGTCGAGGTCGGGGCGCGCCTCGCCGGTCGGCCGGGCGCCGTGCGCCCGCCGGACGCCGGCGACGACGTCCTCGGGCAGCGGCCCGTCGCCGACGGGGGCGCCCGCGATACGGAGGAACTCGCGCAGTTCGGCCGGGTCCGTGTCCATGCCATGGGCGAGGACCGCGTCGCCGATGCGCGCCAGCCGCGCCACGTCGGGGTCCCCGGGGACGAGGTGGCTGAGCGGCGGTTCGATCAGCGTGAGGGAGCGCACGGCGTCCGGTGCGGCCGCGGCCGCGGCCGCGAGCAGCGTCCCGAGGACGCCGTAGGAGTGGGCGACGACGTGCGGGCGGCCGTGGAGCAGCGGCGCCAGGTCCCGGGCGTCCACCGCGAAGTCCTGCCGCACGTCCGGGGGCGGGCTCGGCGGATAGCCCCGGCGATGGGCGTAGGCCAGGGTCCAGCGGTCGGCCAGCGGGGCGAGGGCGCCCCACGTCGTCCGCGGGCCGGCGCCGCCGTGCACCAGCAGGATCTCCGGCCCGCGGCCGTCGCGCACCACCACGATCTCGCCCACGGGGCGAGCATAGCGGCGCGCGGCGGGGGCGCGGCTACCGCTTCCGCGCCAGGTCCGGGACCGGTCCGTCCGCCACGGGGACGCCGAAGTCGGGGGTGCCGTCCGGCTTCCAGCCCAGGCGCTGGATTCGGGTGTGGCGGTTCGGGTCGTTCAGGGGGTCGCCGGTGATCTCCTTGTACTGGCGTGCGTGGTAGACGAGGACGTCGGTGCGGCCGTCCTCGGCGACGGTGAAGGAGTTGTGGCCGGGGCCGTACTGCTTGGTCCTGTCGTTGCTGGTGAAGACGGGGCGCGGTGACTTGGTCCAGGAGGCCGGGTCCATGAGGTCGCTGCCCGCCCGGGCGGTGAGGAGCCCCATGCAGTAGTTGGCGTCGGTGGCGCTCGCGGAGTACGTCATGAAGACGCGTCCGTTGCGCTGGAGGAACGAGGCCCCCTCGTTCACCTTGAAGCCGACGCGCTCCCAGTCGTACTCGGGTGTGGTGAGGCGTGTCTGCGGCCCCTTCAGCGTCCAGGGGTCGGCCATCTTGGACAGGAAGACGCCGGTGTTGCTGTCGGTGCCGGGCTCGTGCTGCGCCCAGGACAGGTAACGCTCCCCCTGGTAGGTGAACGTGGTGGCGTCGAGCGAGAACGTGTCCCAGGCCGTGGCGATCCGGCCCTTCTCCACCCAGGTGCCCTTGAACGGGTCGGGGTGGGCGTTCTCCAGGACCCACATGCGGATCTTCCACACGTCGTCGGCGGGCGCCGAGGCGAAGTAGAGGTACCACTTGCCGTCGATGTGGTGGATCTCCGGTGCCCAGATGTGCGCGGCCATGTCGCCGCTGGTGTGGCGTCGCCAGACGACGGCCTCCTCGGCGGTGGCGAGGCCGCGCAGGGTGCGGGAGCGGCGCAGGATGACGCGGTCGTACTCCGGGGCGGTGGCCGTGAAGTAGTAGCGGCCGTCGCGGTGGCGGTGGATGTGGGGGTCGGCGCGGTGGGGGACGAGGGGGTTGGCGGGGCGGGCGGCCTCGGGGGCGGCGGCGTGGGCGCTGCCCCGCGCGAGGCCGAGGGTGCCCGCCGCGCCGGCCGCGGTGGCCAGGGTGCCCTTCAACAGCAGTCGGCGGTGCGGGAGTTCGTTGGCGTCACTCATGTGTCGTGCCTTTCGGGGAGGGGGTGCCGGAGGGTTCGGCGGGGCGTGGGGGCTCAGTAGGCCACGGGCCAGCCGCTCCCCCAGTTCAGGAGGTTCACGCCCAGCTTGGGTCTGCCGCCGTCCTGGCCGTCGTAGTAGTGGTGGACGAGCAGGTCGCCGTCGACGTCCTTCATGACCGACTGGCCGCCGGGGCCGATGTAGCGGCCGTGCGACTCCAGGACGGGCGTGCCGCCGTTGTCCGTCATCGCGACGCCGTTCCTGTCGCGGTAGGGGCCGGTCACCTTCGTGGCCCGCCCCACCTTGATCTTGTACGTGGAGTCGGTGCCCGCGCAGCACGTGTCGTACGACGCGAAGAGGTAGTAGTAGGCGCCGTGTTTGACGAGGGTCGGTGCCTCGACGGCCTTGGTGCCGGTCGGGCGGGAGGCGAGGGAGCGCCGTGCCGTGTCGCCCGCGTACTGCTTGCCGGTCGCCGGGTCGACGCGGATCAGCTTGATGCCCGTCCACCAGCTGCCGAAGGTGAGCCACCACTTGCCGTCGTCGTCCACGAAGAGGTTGGGGTCGATGGCGTTGTAGTCGCTGCTCGCACCGGAGGTGTAGACGGTGCCTTGGTCGCTCCAGCTGCCCGGTTCGCCGGTGGTCGACGTCGCGAGTCCGATCGCGGAGGTGTTGGAGCCGAAGCTGGAGACGGAGTAGTACATGAGGTACTTGCCGCCGTGGTAGGAGATGTCGGGCGCCCAGGCCTCCGGTACGGAGGAGTAGCGCGACCACCAGGCGGGCCGGTTGCCGAAGGCGTCCGCGCCGGCCCTGAAGGCGGTCCGGTCGGTGGAGGAGCGGTGGCTGATGCCTCCGCCGGTCGCGTAGAGCAGGTACTTGCCCGCCGGGGTGCGGACCATGCTCGGGTCGTGCAGGACGGTGTCCCCGGTGACGGTCCCGGGGTCGGGGTAGGCCGCCGCGGTGCCCGGCACGAGGGCGAGCAGCGCGGCGGTGGACAGGGCGAGAAGTACGCGGCGTCTCGCGGGGCGGACGGTGCGCGGCAGGGTGCGGCTCACACGGGTCTCCTCGGGCCGGTGGGGCGATGGGGGGGTGCTCACGTGCCGGTCGGGGTTCCGCCCTCAGCCCAGCCTGATCACGTTCCAGGACAGCGGCTCCAGGGTGGCGGTCAGGACGCCGTTCGCGAGGCGCGCGCCCGGCACGTCGTGCGGGGTGACGCGCTCCGGGTCGGCCAGGGTGTTGCGGGCCTCGGGGTCGGCGTCGGCCACGGCGGTGTGCTCGATGACGGCGCTCGGTTCCAGTCCGTTCAGCGTGACTTCGAGGGGCAGTGGTTCGTTCCGGTCGCGGTTGACGGCGAAGACGGTGACGGTGCCGTCGGCGGCGCGTACCGCCGTGGCGTGCAGCAGGGGCACCTCGCCGAACTTCGCCGTGTCGTACGTCGGTGAGTCCACCCGTACGTCGAGGACCGTGCCGCGGCCGTACCGGGAGGCCTGCGCGAAGGGGAAGAACGTCGTCTGGCGCCAGGCCGGGCCGCCCGGCTCGGTGAGGATCGGCGCGATGACGTTGACGAGCTGGGCGAGGCAGGCGACGGTCACGCGGTCGGCGTGGCGCAGCAGGGCGATCAGCAGGGAGCCGAAGACGACGGCATCGGTGACGGTGTAGTTGTCCTCCAGGAGGCGGGGGGCCTCCTGCCAGTCCTCGGGCTGGAGCGCGGTGCGGCGCTGGTACCAGACGTTCCACTCGTCGAAGGAGAGGTTGATCCGCTTGGTGGACTTCAGGCGCGCGCCGACGTGGTCGCAGGTGGCGACGACGTTCTCGATGAAGGACTCCATGTCGACGGCCGAGGCGAGGAAGGAGTCGCGGTCGCCGTCGATCTCCTCGTAGTAGGCGTGCAGCGAGATGTGGTCGACCAGGTCGTACGTCTCGGCGAGGACGGTCGCCTCCCAGGCGGCGAAGGTCTCCATGGACTGGCCGGAGGAGCCGCAGGCGACGAGTTCGAGGGCCGGGTCGAGCTGCCGCATGGCGCGGGCGGTCTCGGCGGCGAGGCGGCCGTACTCCTCGGCGGTCTTGTGCCCGGTCTGCCAGGGCCCGTCCATCTCGTTGCCGAGGCACCAGAGCCGGATGCCGTAGGGGTCCTTGTCGCCGTGGGTGGCGCGCAGGTCCGAAAGGGCGGTGCCTGCGGGGTGGTTGGCGTACTCCAGGAGTTCCAGGGCCTCGGCCACTCCTCTGGTGCCGAGGTTGACGGCCATCATCGGTTCCGCCTGGGGGCCCACGGCGCGGACGAAGTGGATGAATTCGGCGAGGCCGAAGCGGTTGCTCTCCGTGGAGCGCCAGGCGAGGTCGAGTCGGCGCGGCCGTGCGTCGACGGGCCCGACGGAGTCCTCCCATTTGTAGCCGGAGACGAAGTTGCCGCCGGGGTAGCGGACGGCGGTGACGCCCAGTTCGCGGACCAGGCCGAGGACGTCACCGCGCAGGCCGGCCTCGTCCGCGGTGGGGTGGCCGGGCTCGTGGATGCCGGTGTAGACGCAGCGGCCGAGGTGTTCGACGAAGGAGCCGAAGAGCCGGGGGTCGACGTCGCCGACGGCGAAGTCGGGGTGGAGGGTGAAGCGGGCGGGGTGGCGGTCAGGCGTCATGGCGATCCTCAACTGGTGTGCTGCGCTTCGTGGTCCGGTGCGGCGGGGTCGGGGGCGGGCCGCACAGGCCGGGGAGGGACCTGTGCGGCCGGTTCTCGTCCCGTCAGCCGGTCTTGATCCGCAGGAACGTCACGGAGTGGGCGGGGAAGGTGTACGCGAAGGAGTGGCCGACGCCGTCGAGGACCGAGTCGACGGGTTTGACCGGTGACTTGTCCTTGGTGTTCTCGGCGGCCGGGTCGGCGGTCAGCGTGGTCACCCGTGCCTTCGACGCGACCTTCGCCCGCCCGAGGTCGATCTTGGTGCGGGCCTGCGTCGCCTGGGCGTTGACGACCTTCACGATGAGGTCGCCGGTCGCCTTGTCGCGGGTGACGACCTGGCGGAACGGTTCGGCGGGCTTGTCGTCGGTGAAGGAGCCCCACTTCTTGCCGTCCAGGTAGAGCGTCACCTGGCGGCCGCGCACCTCGACGCGCAGGTCGTAGCTGCGGCCCGTCTCGATCTTCGTGGTGTCCTGGACCATCGTCTGCTTGGCGCCGCCGACGGACTTCTCCACGGCGGACTGGGTGTTGTTCCAGCCGCCGAGGTTCCACCAGTAGTGGTTGCCGGTGTCCTTGACGCCGAAGGCGACCATGAAGCCCTCCTTGCCGGACTTCTTGGTGGCCCTGACCTTCAGGTCGTAGTTCTGCCAGCCCTTGTCGCCTGCGGTGACCAGGGTGTTCTCGGCGCTCTCGTCGGACTGGACGTACGCGCCGTCCTCGACGGCCCACGCGCCCCGGCCGGCCGCCTTGGTCCACTTGCCGTCTCCGGCCGAGAAGTCGTCGGAGAACAGCGGCCTGCCGTCCGCGCCGGTGACCGAGACGTCGTCGTAGGCGGCGCGGGTGGCCCAGGTGGACAGGCCGATCGCGCCGGTGATCGGGCCGGACGTGGCGGGTGTGCCGGTGGCCTTGGAGGGCACGACCTCGTCGCCGACGTTGCGCATGAACAGCTTCTGCGTCTCGTAGTTGGCCGAGCCCCATGACTGGTCGTTGTCGAACCAGATCATGTTGGGCTTCCACTGGACGTAGTCCTCGTTGGCGAGCAGCGGGGCGTACGAGGCGAGCTTCACGACGTCCGCGTTGCGCTCCAGGCCGGTCATGAAAGCGGCCTCGGAGAGCGCGTTGCCGAAGGTGTTGCCCTGGGAGGCGTACTCGCCGAGGAAGACCTTGGGGCCGCGCCGGTCGTAGGAGTCGTAGCGGTCGTTGTTCTCCAGGAACCACTGCGGGCTGTTGTAGTAGTGCTCGTCGACCATCGCGACGTCGGCGTCGCGGTTGAGTTTCCAGGCCTTGTCGAAGACGGCTCCGCTGTCGTCGGGCCCGGAGTTGGAGATGACGGTGATCTCCGGGTGCTCGGCCTCGATGGCGGCGCGGAACTGCTGGAAGCGGGCGAAGAACTCCTCGGGGAGGTTCTCCTCGTTGCCGACTTCGAGGTGGGTGAGGCCGAACGGCTTGGGGTGGCCCATCCGGGCGCGCTTCTTGCCCCACTCGCTGCTGACCGGGCCGTTGGCGAACTCGATGAGGTCGAGGGTGTCCTGGATGTGCCGCTTGAGCAGCGCCGGGTCGTCCGTGGCCTTGTTCTGGCCGCAGCCGGTCACCAGGGCGGGCACGACGGGCAGCGGCATGGCGCCGGTGTCCTCGGCGAACTGGAAGTACTCGTAGTAGCCGAGTCCGTAACTCTGGTTGTAGCCCCAGAAGTTGGCGTTGGTGGCGCGCTGCTCGACCGGGCCTATGGTGTCCTTCCACTGGTAGGAGCGGTTGCGCTGCCAGCCGGACTTCTCGTCGTACGCCTCGTGGCTGCCGGTGTTGACCAGACAGCCGCCGGGAAAGCGCAGGAAGCCGGGCTTCAGGGCGGCGATCTTCTCGGCCAGGTCCTTGCGCAGGCCGTTCTCGCGGCCCTTGTAGGTGTCGCGGGGGAAGAGGGAGATCATGTCCAGCGCCGCCGGGGCACCCGAGGCGACCGTCAGCCGGCCGGCGGCGGAGGTCCGGGTGGCGGTGAAGGTCGCCCGGTACTTGGCCCAGCCGCCGCGCGCGGTGACGCGGCGGGCGGGCGCCAGTTCGCCCGAGGCGTCGTGCAGCGTGAGGGTGAGGGGCGCGCCGGAGCGCTCGGCGCGCGCCCAGAGCGAGAAGTCGTAGCGCTTGCCCTTCTCGACGGCGATCCCGGTGTTGTAGCCGGTGTTCGTGACGGACGAACCGGCGCCCAGGGTGAGGTAGTTGCGGTTGCGCTCGTTCAGCCGTCCGGCGTCGTCGACGACCTTGGCGGTGCCTTGGGTGTCCCACGAGGTCAGCGGCGTGTAGGAGCGGTTGTCGGCGGGCCCGTACTCGAAGGACCGGTTCTGGACGAGTTCGGCGTACAGGCCGCCGTCGGCCGCGCGGTTGATGTCCTCGTAGAAGACGCCGTACATCGTGTCGTCGATCTTCGCGCCGGTGCCGTTCGCGTCGACGTCGATCGTGTAGTCGGTGGGCTCGGCGGCCGCGCCGGGTCCCGCGCCGAGCGTGCCGGCCAGCAGGGCTCCGGCGGTGAGCATCCCGACGGCGAGAGCCAGACTCCCTCGTCTGTGTGCCATGTCATCCCCACGTGTTCGAAATACCGGACGTCGGTCAATACTTCGAACGGCAACTTAGGAAGCCGAGGGAGGTCGCGTCAACGCCTGGGACCAACCCTGCGCAAAGCGTTGACGCGCGAGGAGATCGACTCTACGGTCCGTTCGAACTGGCGGGCAGCATTCGATATGTCGAACACGCCTGTCCCGGAACACTTCCGTCTCAGAGAGAGGGACGAGCCGTCGTGCCTCCATCCCTTGTGACCCGTCGCGGCGTGCTCGGCACTCTCGGGGCGCTCGCCGTCGCGGGCAGCTTCGGCGTCGCGGCCACCGGGCGCAGCGCCTCCGCCATCGCCTCGGACGCCGAGGTCCGCGTCCGCTACTGGAACCTCTTCAGCGGCGGCGACGGCGTCAACATGATCGCCATGCTGGACGCGTTCCGCCGGGCCAACCCCCGGGTGGACGTGAAGGATTCGACGCTCCAGTGGGGCAATCCGTACTACACCAAGCTGGCCATGGCCGCCGCCGGGCGGCGCGCCCCCGACCTCGCCGTCATGCACCTCGGGCGGATCCCGGGCTTCGCGCCCGGCAGGCTGCTCGACCCCTGGGACGTGCGGCTCCTGGCCCGGTACGGCGTGCGGGAGGCGGACTTCGACCCGCTGCTGTGGAAACGCGCCGTCGTCGACGGCAAGCTGTACGGGCTGCCGCTCGACATCCACGCCCAGCTCTGCTTCTACCGCCGCGACGTGTGCCGGCGGGCGGGGCTGCTCGGCGAGGACGGCGAGCTGGCCGCCGTCTCCTCGCCCGAGGAATGGTTCAAGGCGCTCAAGGCCGCCAAGAAGGCGACCAGGGGCGGTCTCCAGACCCTCGGCATGAAGGCCAACGAACCCAACTTCAGCTGGTGGTTCTTCCTCTCCTTCTACACCCAGCTCGGCGGCACCTGCCTCAGCCCCGACGGCCGGGACCTCACCTTCGACACCGACAAGGCGGTCGAGGTCCTCGAATTCCTCCGCCGGCACGTCACCGAGGGCTACACCACACCGGTCGGCACCGCCGACGGCGAGATGTTCCTCAACGGCTCCCCCTTCACCTGGGAGGGCAACTGGTCCGTGCCGGTCTTCGGCGGCGCGAAGCTCGACTACGGCGCCACCCCGCTGCCACCCGTCTTCGGCCGGGCCGCCACGCACGCCGAGTCCCACTGCTTCGTCCTGCCCCACCAGGAAGGGCGCGGCGGCCCCGCCGACGAGGGCGCCCACCAGCTGGCCGCGTACGTGGTGCGGCACGCCCTCGACTGGTCGCGCGGCGGCCACATCCCCGCGTACAGGCCGACGTTGCGGGACGAGGCGTACCGGGCGCTGAAGCCGCAGGCCGAGTACGTCTCGGCCATGGACCACATGGCCGTCGAGCCGCACGTGTGGTTCGCGGGCTCCACCGGCACCCTCGCCCAGCGCATCGGCCCCGTGGTCGCCGCCGCCAACTCCGGTTCCGCGGGGCCCGCCGCCACGGCCCGGCGGATGCGGGGCGTCCTGGAGAAGCTGCTCGCGATGAAGGACCCGATGGCCGGCCGGTCCGTCGGCCGTGCGGGAGGTGGCGCCGCGTGAGCACCGTCGACACCGCCCTGCGCCCGCCCGCCGCACGCCCGGCGGCCGCCGTCCGCGCCGACTCGGCGCGGGCCCGACTCGCCCGCCGCTTCCAGCACGGCGGCTGGTTCGTCGCCCCCTTCCTCGTCCTGTTCGCGCTGTTCGTGCTGCTGCCGATCGGGCGCGGGGTGTGGCTGAGCCTGACCGACGCCAACATCTCCGGCACCGGCGAGCGCTTCGTGGGCCTCGACAACTACCGGGAGGCCTTCGACACCCCGCTGATGTGGGAATCGCTCGGCCACAGCGCGTACTTCACGCTGCTCGTGGTGCCGTGCATCGTCGTCCTCGCGTTCCTGCTCGCGATGCTCGCCCACCACATCGAGCGCGCCAAGTGGCTGTGGCGGCTGTGCTTCTTCGCGCCGTTCCTGCTGCCGTCCACCGTCGCCGGGAACCTCTGGCAGTGGCTGTTCAACCCCGGCACCGGAATGATCAACCACGTCCTCGGCCTGGACACGCCCTGGCTGACCGACAAGTCGACCGCCATGCTCGCGGTGGTCATCACCACCCTGTGGTGGACGGTCGGCTTCAGCTTCCTCCTCTTCCTCGCCGCGTTGCAGAACATCCCGCGGCATCTGTACGAGGCCGCGGAGCTGGACGGCGCGAACGCCTGGCAGCGGATGGCGCACATCACCCTGCCGATGCTGCGCACCGTCACCGGCCTGGTCGTCACCCTCCAGGTCCTCGCCTCGCTCCAAGTGTTCGACCAGGTGGTGGTGATGCAGGACTTCGGCCCGGGGCCGGAGGAATCGACCCGGACCTTCGTGCAGTACACCCTCGAAGAGGGCTTCACCAGCTACCGCGTGGGCTTCGCCTCCGCGGTGTCCATCATCTTCTTCGTGCTCATCGCGGCCGTGGCCCTCGGCCGCCTGTGGCTGCTGGGCAGGCGTGCGGAGGATGTGCGATGAGAAAGGGACACGCGATGCCCGTGAACCGTACGAGAGCCAAGTGGACCGCGGGACAGATCGTCCTGACGGCGCTCGGCACCGCCGTCTCGGCGGTGTGGCTGTCGCCGCTGGTGTGGGCGCTGTTCACCTCCCTGAAGTCGGAGACCGAGGCCGTGGCCGTGCCCACGCACTGGATACCGCGCGACGTCACGTTCCAGGCGTGGCGGGCCATGTTCGAGACCGGCAACATCACCGACTGGTTCGTGAACTCCGTCGTCGTCTCCGTGTGCGTGACGTCCGTCGTGGTCCTGGTGAGCGCGCTCGCCGGGTACGGCTTCGCGCGCACCGAGTTCCGCGGCAAGAACGCGCTGCTCGGTCTGGTCATGGCGGGCCTCATGGTGTCGCCGGCGGTCCTCGGCGTGCCGCTGTTCAGCACCGTCCAGTCGATGGGGATGGTCGACACGTACTGGGGGATGATCCTGCCGCAGTGCGCGCCGGCCGCGATGGTCTACATCCTCTACAAGTTCTTCCAGTCCGTCCCCAAGGAGCTGGAGGAGGCGGCGTTCATCGACGGCGCCGGGCGCTGGCGGGTCTTCTTCACCGTCGTCCTGCCGCTGTCGCGCCCCTCCCTCGCGGCGGTCGGCATCTTCACGTTCATCGCGTCGTGGAACAACTTCCTGTGGCCCTACATGGTGACCAACAACCCCGACCTGATGACCATGCCGAACGGCATCGCGACGGTCATGAACTCCTACGGCATCCAGTGGGCGCAGCTGATGGCGGGCGGGCTGATGGCGGGGCTCCCGCTGATCGTCGTCTTCGTCTTCTTCCAGCGGCAGATCGTCGCGGGGGTGGCGCACACGGGCCTGGCGGGGCAGTGAGAGGGGGACGCCTCCGAGCCCCGGACTACTCCTCCCCGGGCTCGAAGTCCTCCAGGAAGTAGCTGTCGTGCCGGATGCGAAACTGCTTCAGCTCTTCGCCACCGCGCTGCGCCATCTCCCCGACGCGCTCGAAGTACTCCTCGCGCGGGGCGCCCGGGGAGAAGAGCATGAGCATGGACATGGGCTCGTCGGTCACGTTCTTGAAGGCGTGCAGGCCGCCGACCGGTACGTACAGGAAGTCGCCCGCGCGGCCCGTCACCCACTTCTCGCCGTTGTACAGCTCCAGTTCGCCGGAGAGGACGTAGAAGGACTCCGACATCGCCTTGTGGAAGTGGGTCTTGGCCCCGGCGGACCGCGGGCCCAGGTCCACCTTGTACAGCCCGAATTCGCCGCCGGTCGACTCGTTGGTGGCGAGGTAGTGGGTGGAGCCGCCGGGTGAGGAGATGTCCGCCGGGCTGTCGGCCGGGCGGAAGACCGCGTTCACTTCGCCCTTGTCGCGGTGGTAGCGGGCTTCCGGGTACTGCAGGTGTTCCGGGTACGACATGATGCGCTCCTCTTGGCAGATTCCACCAGCATGGTGGCTCCCGTCTCGCGAAGAGGGCATCGGACTTGCGGATGATCTTGAGTTGGCCCGGGCTGAGGGCTGGGGACCTAGTACCGCGGTGCCAGGTGGTGGGCCGTAGGGCCGCCGGGCGAGACGTTCGTGTGCGGACGTCGGCCTTCATGACCACAACGGGTCATGGAGGCCGACGTCACGCTCGCCCCGGAATTCGCCCACGGTGTCGCGCTGTCGGCGGGGGCGTCCGTGTCGCGTGTGCCGCGACTAGTTGTAGGTGATGTCCGACGCCGTGAACTTGCAGTACCTGCCGTCGGGGCCGCTGCCGGTCTGGACGGGCTCGGCACCGGTGTTGTTGCCGGTGAAGCGCAGGCAGGTCTTGATCTTCTTGTTGCCGTCACCGTGGACGCGGATGTTCCGCAGCGCGGCGGTGTCGCCGTAGTTGGTGTTGATGCCGACGATCGACGTGCCGGGGGCGGTGATGTCGGTGTCGTTGACGATGACGTCGCGCCGGTACTGCTTGGAGCAGTTGCCGCAGGTCCGCACGAGCTTGCCGAAGTCGGAGACCTGGAACTTGTTCACGACGAGCTTGCCCGCGCCGTTGAACTGGAAGACCTTGTCGTCGGCCTTCCGGGCGCCACCGCCCTGGACGGCGTACGTCGAGCCCGCCGAGGTCCCCTTGAACGTCGCGGCGTCCTCGCCGACGTCCTCCCACCAGACGTTCTGCAGCGTGCAGCTGCCCTGGCAGTGGATGCCGTCGGCAGCGGGCGCGCCGATGATGACGTTCTTCAGGGTCGCCCCGTCCTTCAGTTTGAAGAGGGGGTCCTGGCCCTCGTCCTGGCCGTCGCCGCCCAGCTCGCCGCTGCCGTAGTAGCGCTTGAGGCCGCCGTCACGGGTGCCGGAGACCTCGATGGTCTTGGAGACGGGCTGCTGCCCCTTGGCCTCGGGCCAGGTGCTCGCCGCCCCGGCGGTCGACATCAAGGAGGTGGTGACGAGGGCGGCGCCGGTCAGGCCGAGCGCGGCCGCCCCGCCGATGACGGCGCGGCGGCGGGTCCGGCCGCGACGGTGGCGTACGGGCCCGTTCGTGGTGGGGGTCATGTCCGGATTTCCTTCGGTGGACAGAAGTGTGCGTCTCCTGGTCGCCACCGGAAGCGGAAAGGTTGCCCTCATCCTCGCGGGTCCGCCGCGGGGGCGAAGTCGCCCTTCCATTCGTCGCGTTCGTCTGCCGTGCCGGCCCGGACCGTGTAGCGGTCGGCGTACGCGTCACGGTTGCCGCCGGGGTGGTTGTACTGCCCGGCGAAGACGTGCTCGCCCACCGGTACGGTGCGCCCCGCCTTGAGCGTCCACCGGTAGAGAAGGAAGCCGCCGCGCTCGGCCACCGTGACGTCGAAGTCGCCGACGGGCAGCGAGCGCCAGTTGCCGGTGTCGGCGACCTCGCCGGGCCGGGCGACGCGCAGCTCGACGGTGAGCGCGGTCAGCGGCTTCCTCGCCTTGACGGTGATGTCGCTCTGCGACCAGTACGTGCTGGAGCCGGGGTCGATCGAGCCGTCCGCCCACACCAGGTCCGCCCCGGGGCTCGGGGCGCCGGACCTCGGGGCGCCGGGCGGGGGCGTCTGGCCCGTGGACGCCCCCGCCGAGGGGCCCCGGGAGACGGGAGGCGCGGCCGGGGTGCTGTGCGGCGGCCGGGAGGGCGGGGGCGGGGGCGCGGTCCCGCCGGGTCGCGTGGCGGCGGGCGGCGCGTCCGGCGTCGCGCTGGTGGCGACGGACTGCGGGTCGGGGTCCCCGCGCAGCGCCGACGCCACCCCGTACCCGGCCACGGCGCAGACGGAGGCGACGGCGGCGGTCGCGGTGACCACGCGCAGCCAGGGGGCGCCCGCCCGGAGCGGCTTCGGCGCGCGTTCGGGCCGCTCGCCCGCCGCCATGCCCTGCTCGACGCGGGCCCGCATCCGCTCCCGGTCGGGGCGGTGCGCCTGGGCGGCGCCGCGCAGCTTCCTGCGCACTTCGTCGTCGTCCCTCATGTGCTTCCCCCCGTGTCCGCCGTGACCGCGCGCACCTGTGACCAGGCGGTGTGCGGACCGAGGCGTCGTTGCAGCTCGGCCATTCCCTTCGACGTCTGGCTCTTCACGGTACCCACCGAGATGCCGAGGGCCTGCGCGGTGTCCTTCTCGGAGAGGTCGAAGGCGTGCCGCAGCACCACGCAGGCCCGCTTGCGGAAGGGCAGCGCGCGCAGCGCCTCCCGCACGTCGACGACGGCCGGTACGTCGGGGTCCGCGACGTCCTCGCCGCGGCCCGACCAGAAGAGGGTGACGCGGCGGCGTTCCCGTACGGCGCTGCGGATGCGGCTGCGCGCCATGTTGGCGACGACGCCGCGGGCGTACGCGGCCGGGTGGTCGGCGGCGCGCACCCGGTCCCAGCGGTGCCACAGGGCGAGCAGCGCGTCGGCCGCCAGATCGTCCGCGCCGTCCGCCTCGCCCGTCAGCAGATGGGCCAGGCGGGCGAGTTCGGCGTAGTGCCGCTCGAAGAAGGCATGGAACTCGGCGGCCGCGTCGTCGGCGGCCGAAGGCATGGGTGTCCTCTTTCCCCCGGGCCCCGGCGCACCGCCCTCCGCGGTCCCGGGTGCCGTCTCCCTGTCGGAACCGGGCACTCTAACGGGTCGTTCCGTCCGCGAGGACACCGGGCAGGGTCACCTCCCCCACGCCGTCGGCGCTCGCGCGGCCGTCCACGGTGCGCACCTGGAAGGAGCGCCGGGTGCCGAGGGCGAGGACCGTGACGCCGTCGCCGTGCCGCCTCGCGCGAAAGACCGTCGCGGGCCGTCCCTGGAGGTCGGGGACGGTGGCCTCGGTGCCGTCGGCGGTGCCGGGTGCGGCGAGGAGGGGCAGGCCCTCCGGCCAGTCGCCGTCGGGGCGTTGCTCGTCGGCTGCGAGCGGCAGCAGGGCGCCGGGCCTGACGTACCGGGGCAGGCTGTCGAAGCCGTGGTTCTCGCGGCGCCGGCCGGGGCCCTGGACGCGCTCCCGGGTCAGGAGGTGGGTCCAGGTGCCCTCGGGGAGGTAGAACTCCACGTCGCCCTCGACCGTGAAGGCCGTGAACTTCATGGGGCGTCCTCCCGTGGTGCGGCGGCGGTGAAGGCGAGCCGGGCCAGGCGGACCGGGCCGCGCAGCCGTACGCGCAGGTCGCGCACCCCGGACACGACGAAGCGCGCGGCACTCTCGGCGTAGTGGTACGTGCCGCCGGTGGGCGCGACAGTGACGGTGGTGGCGGTGGCGCCGGCGATGAGATCGACGGCGCCCTCGCCCGCGGCCTCGATCCGTACGGCGTCGGTCCCGGGCCCGAAGTCGCAGTCCTCGAAGAGCAGTTCGCCCACCGTGCCGCCCACGGCCCGCACCGCGTCGCCCGAGGTCCTGGTCCGGTCGACGATCTCGGTGCCGCGCTGCGTGTCGTAGTCGGCCGCCGCCAGGCCGGCCCCCAGTACCGGCCTGGCGGCGAGTGGATCACCGGTGATCTCGACCGGCGCGTGCAGCCGGATGTCCCGGCTCGACGCCCCGGCGAACAGTTCGTGCGTGCCGGGCGCCACGCTCCAGTGGCCCCGGCGTACGTCCCAGAAGCCCAGGTCGCTCACGGGGAGCCGGAATTCGAGGCGGCGCGAGGAGCCGGGCGCCAGGTGGACGCGGCGGTGCGCGGCCAGCCTGCGGTGCGGGGTCACGACGGGGCCGCGGGGCGCGCGGGTGTAGAGCTGCGCCACCTCGTCCGCCGCGACGGCGCCGGTGTTGGTCAGGGTGAAGGCGACGCACAGGGTGTCGCCGTCGCGCTGGCAGGTCAGCTTCTCGTAGGCGAAGGAGGAGTACCCGAGGCCGTGCCCGAACGGGTACAGCGGGGTGCCGTCGAAGTACAGGTAGGTCTGCCGGGAGCCGATGATGTCGTAGTCGAGCAGGTCCGGCAGGTCGGTGTCGGCGGCGTACCAGGTCTGCGGGAGCCGTCCGGCCGGGGAGACGTCACCGGCGATGACGCGGGCCAGCGCGGTGCCCGCGGCCTGCCCGCCGTGCGCGGTCCACAGCAGCGCGGGCAGCTCGGCGTGGGCGTCGGCGACCGCGTACGGGTAGGCGCTGACCAGGGCGAGCGCGGTGCGGGGGTTCGCGGCGCGGGCCGCGCGCCACAGCCGTTCCTGGTGGGGCGGCAGGGCGAGGGTGGTGCGGTCCTGGGTCTCGCGGCCGTTGATGTGCGGGTCGTTCCCGGCGACGACGAGCACGGTGTCCGCGGTCGCGGCGGCGCGGGCCACGGCGTCCTCGCCGCGCTCCACGTACTCGACCGTGAAGCGCTCGGCGCGGTCGGCCGCGAGGGCTTCGCCCTGGACGGCAACCCGCAGGCCGTCGGCGGCGACACAGACATGGCCGCCCGTTCCCGTGTGCCTGAGGAGGTACTCGCCACCGTGCCCGCCGTCCTGCCCGTCCCGGCGTTCGCCCTCCGGTGCGACCAGTGCGAACGTCTCCTGGACGACCCAGCCGCCGGGCTGGTCGGCCGACGCGCACACGAAGCCGTCGTCGGCGACGGACAGGTAGCGCCCGTCGGGGGCCCGCAGCGTCCAGGCGCCCTCGCCCCAGTCGACGAGGGCGAACTCGGTGGCCCACGTTGCGTCCGCGCAGGTGCCGACCGGCGGCAGGTCGGTGCGGCCGGACAGGAGCGCCGGGTCGAGCGCGCCGGCGGCCACCCGCGCCTGAGCGGCGGCGGCGGAGGGCTCGGGCACCCGCAGCCAGCCTCCCGCGCACTTCAGGCGCACCCGGTCCACGCCTTCGGCGAACGTGACCCGCTCGGCGCCGAAGCGGGCGCGCAGCCCGTCGAGGACGGTGCTCCGGTGGATCAGCGTGCCGCTGTACCAGTCGGTCTTGCACTCGTCGGCGAGGAGTCCGACGACCGCGACACGGCCGCCGTCGGCGGACGGCGTGAGCGGCAGCAGGCCGTCGTTCTTGAGCAGGACCACGGCCTGTTCGGCGGCCTCGCGGGCCAGTTCCCGGTGCTCGGCCGTGTCGGCGTCGCGCGGGCTCGCGCCGCCGTAGGGCCCGCCGTCCGGGTCGAACTCTCCGAGCCTCAGGCGCACGGTGAGGTGGCGGCGTACCGCCGCGTCGATGTCGTCCTCGGTCAACAGCCCTGCTGTCAGGGCGCGGTGGACGCGTCCGATGATGATGTCCGAGTCGGTGCCGTGGTCGGTGAAGCTGTCGACGCCCGCCTTGAGCGCCGCGGCGACGGCCTCTTCGTGGGTGTCGAAGTAGTACTGGCTGTCCACGAGGTTGCTCGGCGCGCCCGCGTCGGAGCACACGAGCAGCTCCTCATCGGTCCAGCGCCGCAACTGCTCATCCAGGTGGGGCGATACGTGGTTGGGGCGGCCGTTGACGAGGTTGTAGGCGGGCATGACCCCGGCGACCGCGCCCGCCTCGACCACGCCGCGGAAGGCGCGCAGGTCGTACTCGTGCAGGACGCGCGGGCGGACCGAGGAGTTCGTGGTGTCCCGGCGGGTCTCGTTGTTGTGGGCGAGCCAGTGCTTGAGGACGGGCGCGGTGCGCCAGTACGTCGGGTGGTCGCCGCGCAGGCCGCGGGTGAAGGCGGCGGCCAGGGCCGAGGTCAGGTGCGGGTCCTCCGCGTACCCCTCTTCGTTCCTGCCCCACAGGGGGTGGCGCAGGAGGTTCACCGTCGGCGCCCAGACGTTGAGGCCGACGCGGTCGTCCCCGGCGCGCAGGGCGCGGGCCTCCACGGCGACGGCCTCGCCGACCTTGCGCAGCAGGTCGTCGTTCCAGGTCGCGCCGAGCCCGACGGCCTGTGGGAAGACCGTGGCGGGTCCCATCCAGGCGACGCCGTGCAGGGCCTCCTGGCCGGTGCGGAACGCCTCGACGCCGAGCCGGCCGAGAGCGGGCGCGAACTGGTGCAGGAGCGCGACGCGTTCGTCGACGGTCAGCCGGGACAGCAGGTCGTCCACGCGCTTTTCCGGCACGAGTCCCGGGTCACGGAACGGCGGCGGGCTCTCGGTCACGTGCGGGTCCCCTCGACGGACGGTGAAACAGCAGCAAATTTCTCGAAGCGCTTCGATGCTGGGTGTTACTCGATGTCCATGTCAAGGCAGGTGCATGGGAACACCCCGTGAACCCGCTTTATACCGGCCCCGGGTCAACACGGCGCGTCCGCGGGACAATTCGGCACGCACCCTTGTGAGGATCCCGGCGTTCACTTGATCTCCCCACAGGCATCGAAGCGCTTCATATCCGGCCGGCGATCACCGCCGTGTGTCCGGGCGCGCGCCACGAAGGGTTGACGCAATGGCGCCGAACTCCCCCTCCAGCGGCTCCGGTTCGCACCCCGCCGACTCCAGGCCGAACCGGAGAACCTTCCTCGGCCCCGTGAGCGCCCCTCACCGCGGCCGAACGATGCGGACGCCGGCGCTCAGGCGGGCGCGCTCCCCGTGCTGGCCCGCACCGTCAGCTGCGGGGCGATCAGCGTGACGTCGTCCTCGCCGTGTCCGGCCAGCTTGGCGACGATCCGCTCGACGGCCCTGCGCCCCATCTCCTCGGCGGGGATGGAGACCGAGGTGAGCCGTACGGAGGCCTGGAGGGCCACCTGGTCGGGGCAGACGGCGATCACGGACACGTCCTCGGGCACCGCGCGGCCCTGCTGGCGCAGCAGGCCGAGCAGCGGCTCCACGGCCGACTCGTTCTGCACCACGAAGCCCGTGGTGCCCGGCCGCTCGTCGAAGACCCGGGCGAGCGTGGCGGACGTCGGCCCGTACCCCGCCTCGCAGGGCCGGTGCAGCAGCCGCACCCCCAGCTCGCGGGCCCTGACGCGCAGTCCGTCGAGGGTGCGTTCGGCGAAGCCCGTGTGGCGTTCGTAGACGGCGGGGGCCTCGCCGATGACGGCGACGTCGCGGTGGCCGAGGCCGGCCAGGTGCTCCACGCACAGCGCACCCGTCGCCACGAAGTCGAGGTCCACGCAGGTGAGCCCGGCCGTGTCGGCGGGCAACCCGATGAGCACGGCCGGCCGTTCGCTCGCCCGCAGCAGCGGCAGCCGCTCGTCGTCCAGCTCGACGTCCATCAGGATCATGGCGTCGGCGAGGCCGCTGCCGGTGACGCGGCGCACGGCCGCCGCGCCCTCGTCGCCGGTCAGGAGCAGGACGTCGTAGCCGTGGCTGCGGGCGGTGGTGGCGACGGCGACGGCGATCTCCATCATCACCGGCAGGTACATGTCGGTGCGCAGCGGCATCATCAGGGCGATGACGTTGGATTTGCTGCTCGCGAGGGCGCGGGCGCCCGCGTTCGGGTGGTAGCCGAGCTGCTCGATGCTGCGCTCGACGCGTTCCCGGGTGCCGGTGGAGATCGACCGCTTGCCGCTGAGGACGTAGCTCACCGTGCTGGCCGAGACTCCGGCGTGCTTGGCGACCTCGGCGAGGGTGACCATGCGGCTCTCCTGGGTTGGGCGAAAAGGCGGTGCGACCGACCCTAGAGGGGAGCCCCTGGCCTGTCCATACGTTGAGTCGAAGCGCTTCGATTCGGTGGGGCAGGGAGGGGGTGCCCCTCCGCGCCCCTGTGCACCTGCGTGTCCCAACACCGGCGGATCAGCGTTCCTCATGACATGTAGTCACCGCCGCGGCGAGAAAAGGTTGCCGGGTTTCCGGAAAATCTCGGCGCGTTCGCCAGTCGAATGGATTCGACGACTCGGTTTCCGCGAACACCCTTGACAAGCCCAAGAGGCACAAGGATTTTGGGAGCGCTCCCACCCCCCATCGGAAGAAGGACATCGGCATGCGTTCTTTACCCGACCACGGAGAATCAGGGCCGGAACCGAGCCGTCGCAGAGTTCTGGCCATCGGCGCCGCGGCAGCCGCCATCCCGGTCGCCGCCGCCCTCGGACCCGCAGGTCGGATCGCGCACGGTCGAGGCCCCCGATCACGGCCATGAATCGACCTCGGAGACGTACAGCCATCTGATATGGCTCCAGGCCATGTACGGCAAGATCACCGGTGACTGGTCCCGGTCCAACTCGGCGTGGCAAACCATGCAGAAATTCATGATCCCCACCCGCGCCGACCAGCCGACGAACAGTTTCCACAATGCGGCGAAACCGGCAACGTACGCGCCCGAGCACGACACGCCCGCGCAGTACCCGGCGCGCCTGGACCCCTCGGTCGCCGCCGGGGCCGACCCGCTCGCGGCCGAGCTGAAGAGCGCGTACGGCACCGACGACATCTACGGCATGCACTGAAGCGCCCTCGGCGCGTACGCGGAGCTGCTCGAAAGCTGAGTGCCGCTCCCCCTTCCCCCCACCCGACGTGCGAAGGAACCCCCCATGCCTCCTGTGCTCCGCGCGCACAGAACACGCGTGCTCCCCGCCCTGTGCGGTTTGATCGGCGGGCTGCTCGTCGCCGGCCCGGTCGCGAGCGCCGACGACCACACTCCCGTGTCCGTGTCCGTGAAGGCCACTCCGTACGACTGGAAGAACGTCCGCGTCGACGGGGGCGGCTTCGTCCCCGGCATCGTCTTCAACCGCTCCGAACGCGACCTCGCCTATGCCCGCACCGACATCGGCGGCGCCTACCGCTGGCAGGAGTCGTCCGCGTCCTGGACGCCGCTGCTCGACTCGGTCGGCTGGGACGACTGGGGCCACACCGGGGTGGTGAGCCTCGCCTCCGACTCCGTGGACCCCGACCGGGTGTACGCGGCCGTCGGCACCTACACCAACGACTGGGACCCGGGCAACGGCGCCGTACTGCGCTCCACCGACCGGGGCGGGACCTGGCGCAAGGCCGACCTGCCGTTCAAGCTCGGCGGGAACATGCCCGGCCGCGGCATGGGCGAGCGCCTGGCCGTCGACCCGCACGACAACGACGTGCTCTATCTGGGGGCGCCCAGCGGCAAGGGCCTGTGGCGCTCCACGGACGCGGGTGCCACCTGGCGGCAGGTGACGAACTTCCCGAACCCCGGCAACTTCCAGCAGGACCCGAGTGACACGAGCGGCTACAACTCCGACAACCAGGGCATCGTCTGGGTCACGTTCGACGAGTCGACGGGCACGGGCGACGGGAAGACGCAGACCCTCTATGTGGGCGTCGCCGACAAGGCCAACTCCGTGTACCGGTCGACGGACGGCGGCGGCACCTGGTCGCGCGTCGCGGGCCAGCCGACCGGACTGCTCGCCCACAAGGGTGTCCTCGACGCGGAGAACGGCTACCTCTACCTCGCCTACAGCGACCGGGCCGGGCCCTACGACGGCGGCAAGGGCCAGGTCTGGCGGTACGCGACGAGGACCGGCGAGTGGAAGAACATCAACCCCGTCGCCGAGGCCGACACCTCCTACGGCTTCAGCGGTCTGAGCGTCGACCGGCAGCACCCGGGCACCGTCATGGTCACCGGCTACAGCTCCTGGTGGCCCGACACGCAGATCTTCCGCACCCGGGACAGTGGCGCCAACTGGACGCCGGCGTGGAGCTATTCCTCGTACCCGACCCGGCAGAACCGCTACACCATGGACATCTCCTCCGTGCCGTGGCTCTCCTGGGGCGCGCACCCCGCGCCGCCCGAGCAGAGCCCGAAGCTCGGCTGGATGACGGAGGCGCTGGAGATCGACCCGTTCGACTCCGACCGCATGATGTACGGGACGGGGGCCACGGTCTACGGCACGGAGAACCTCACCCGGTGGGACGCCCCGGGCGGCACGTTCACCGTGCGGCCCATGGTGAAGGGCCTTGAGGAGACGGCCGTCAACGACCTCGCGGCACCCGAGTCCGGGGCGCCGCTGCTGAGCGCGCTCGGCGACATCGGCGGCTTCCGGCACACGGACCTCACCAAGGTGCCGGCGCAGATGTACACCTCCCCCACCTTCTCGTCCACGACGAGCCTCGACCACGCGGCGGCCAGGCCGAGCACGGTGGTGCGTTCCGGCGACGCCGACGCGGCGCCCCACGTCGCCTTCTCGACCGACAACGGCGTCACCTGGTCCGGCGGCCAGGAGCCCCCGGGCGTCACGGGCGGCGGCACGGTGGCCGCGGCGGCCGACGGCAGCCGCTTCGTGTGGAGCCCCGCGGGCGCGGGCGTGCACACCGCCGCCGGACCCGGAGCCGCCTGGACAGCGGCGGGCGGCATTCCCCAGGGCGCGGTGGTCGAGTCGGACCGGGTCGACCCGAAGCGGTTCTACGGCTTCAAGTCCGGCACGTTCTACGTCAGTTCGGACGGTGGCAGCACCTTCACCGCGAAGGCGTCCACCGGTCTGCCGACCGAGGGGCCCGTGAAGTTCCAGGCCGTGCCCGGCAGGAAGGGCGACATCTGGCTCGCGGGCGGCAAGGCGGGCGGGACGTACGGCCTGTGGCACTCCACGAACGGCGGGACGAGCTTCACCCGGGTCGCGGGCGTCCAGGAGGCCGACACCATCGGCTTCGGCAAGGCGGCGCCCGGCGCCTCCTACCAGGCCCTCTACACCAGCGCGAGGATCGGCGGCGTGCGCGGCATCTTCCGCTCCACGGACGCGGGCGGGAGCTGGGTCCGCGTCAACGACGCCGGACACCAGTGGGGTTGGACGGGCGGCGCCATCACCGGCGACCCGAACGTCTACGGCCGGGTGTACGTGGGGACGAACGGCCGCGGCATCGTCCAGGGCGACACCGCGGCACGCTAGCCCCGCACGGCGGCGGGCTTCAGCCGCCGCGGAACTGGACGGCGTGCGCCGAGTCGCCCTGCTCGACGCCGCCCACGACGGCGCGGACCGTGTAGTCGGCCGAGTCGGGCGCCCCGGCGTGGAAGAAGTTGGTCGAGTCGGTGACCGGCGAGGCGTTGGCCTTCGTGGCGCCCCGGTAGACGTTGAAGGCCACACCGTCCGGGTCGGTGGCGAGCCAGCGCCAACTGAGCAGGTTGCCGCTGCCGTCGGGGACGCTGACGGCGCCGCGGTCAAGTCGCTCGGCCTGTCGGGCGGCCGGGGCGGCGGACGCCGCGGAGGACGCGCCGGGCAGTGCGGCGAGCCCGGTGGCGGCGACCGCCCCGGCCGTCGCGGCGCAGCACGCCAGGCGCCTCGACCTGCGTCCGCGGTGTGAAGGGGAGTTGCGCACGGGGGCCTCCCGGCGGCTGGGGTGAGGGGTTCAACCGGTCAGTCGCCGCCGTGCGCCCCCGGGTTGCCGCCGCTTGCACGCGCGGACCGTCAGCGGAGCCTTCCGGCGCCCGCCCGGTGACCCACCACGTACGGCACCGCCCGCGGATGGTCCACGTGCCGGCGCAGGTGCGGGGTCCAGCCGGCTCCGGGGCGCAGCGCCTCGTCGGGGAACTGCGCGTTGTGGGCGACGATCAGGTCGGTCCGTTCACCGTTGACGTAGTTGTGGTCGGCGGTGACCGGGGCCTCCTTCCACTTCTTCAGGACGCGCCCGGCGCCGATGCCGTCCGGCAGGGTGAACGCGTTGGCCTGGGCGACCAGTTGGGACTCGGCGCCGATCCCGAAGGCGTACTGGTAGCCGTCGCGCGGCGCGACGTAGTGGTTGTTGTAGACGTCGACCTTGCCGAAGCGCACGCGCGGAGCGCGCTCGACGATGTTCCGGAAGAGGTTGTGGTGGAGTGTGACGCGGAGCTTCCCGCGGTCGGTGCCGCCCGCGCCGTCGCTGTTGCCGATCATGAGCGTCTTGTCGTGGTCGGCGAAGACGTTCCAGGAGACGGTGACGAGGTCGGCGCCCCGCACGATGTCCAGCTCACCGTCGTGCCGCTGGTAGAGCTGTCCGTAGTAGGAGGGCAGCGAGCTGTCGGGGTGGGCGCCGTCAGTGAACGTGTTGTGGTCCAGCCAGACGTGCGTGGAGCCGTACACCACCGCGCTGTCGTACTCCGAGTTCCAGGCGCCCCGCTCGCCGTCCGTGGGGTCCCACTGCGGGAAGCAGTCCAGGGGGCTCTCCAGCGTGAGGCCGCGGACGACGACGTTGTCCACGCCCTTGATCTGGAGGCTGCCGCCGATGATCCGCGCGTTCCCGCCGACCCCGAGCACGGTGGTGTCGGAGGGGATGTACGCCTTGACGGCCGCCGCCTGCCGGGCCGCCGAGGCCGCGCGCAGCTCCTCCTGCTCACCGCTGACCGGTCGGTCCCTGCCCCACACCGCGGGGTCGTACGCGGCGAGGTACTTCGCGAAGTCGTACCCCTCGGCCGCGAACGCGCCGCAGCCGCCGATGCCGGTGGCGTCCAGCGTCCCCTTGACCCTGATGACGCGGGGCCCCGCGCCGCCGGCGGTGAGGGCCGTCGTGAACTGCTGCCAGGTGGTGACGGTGTGGGTACGGGCGGCGCCCGCGTCCGCGCCGCCGGTGGTGCCGCCGTCGGCGGAGGCCCAGCCGTCGCGTGCGGGCAGGACGTCGTGGGCTGCCGGGACGTGCCGGGCGGACGCCGGGTGCGCCGCCGCCGTGGACACCGTGGGCGCCGCGAGGGCGAGGGCCGCGCAGCTCGTGAGCAGGGTGGCACGAACACGTGTCGTCATGCGTCTTCCTCCGTCGGCCAGGTGATCCAGGACTCCGGCACCGTGGCGTCGAGGCGACGCAGGTCGCCCGGGGCGAGCACCCTGCGGTGCAGCAGTTCCACGGCGACCAGGCGGGCCACGGCGATCGCGCCGGGTGGGTTGAAGTGGGTGTTGTCCTGCTCGGACGCGGTCCAGTTGAAGTACCGCTTCGTCTCCTCGGGCCCGAGCTTTCCCCACAGGGCGAGGGAGAGCGCCTGGATGTCGAGGAGCGCTGCGCCCTCCTCGACCGCGAGGGCGCGCACGGCCGCCGGGTAGTCGCCGTGGGTGGGCACGGCGGCGCCGCCCGCGTCGAAGCGCCGGCGTTCCACGGAGGTGAGCAGCACGGGGCGCGCCCCACGCGCCCGGGCGCCGGCGACGTACTGGCGCAGGTACTCCTGGTAGGTCGACCACGGTTCGGTGTACCGGGCGGGGTCCTCCCGCTTCTGGTCGTTGTGGCCGAACTGGATCAGGAGGAGGTCGCCGGGGCCGATCGCTTCGAGGAGCGCGGCCAGGCGGCCCTCGTCGACGAAGCTCTTCGAACTGCGGCCGTTCACCGCGTGGTTGGCGACGGGGAACGCGGGGCGCAGGAAGAAGGGCAGGGCCATGCCCCAGCCCGTCTCGGGTGCGGCGGGGCGGTACTTCTGGGCGGCCGTGGAGTCACCCGCGATGAACAGGGTGCGGCGGCCGGGTCCCGCGGCGGTCACCGGTTCTGCTCCTTCCACTCCGCCTGCGCCTCGTTGAGCTGCTCGGCGAGGGAGTCGAGGAAGTCCTTCGCCGACATCTTGCCGAGCAGGACCTTCTGGAAGGCGGGCTCGTTCTCGGCCTTGCTGATGGTGTTCCAGTCGGGCAGGTAGTAGGGCAGTTGCACGATCTTGAGGGAGCCGTCCTGGAGGGCCTCGGCCGCCAGCTTGGTGGGCTCGGACTTCTTGACCCAGGGGTCCTTGGCTGCCTCGGCGTTGGCGGGGATGGCGCCCGCCGACTCGTTCCACTTGCTGTTGGACTCGTGCGAGGCGGCGAACTCGATGAACTTCCAGGCCGCCTTCTTCTTCTTGCTGGACTTGAACAGGCCGAGTCCGTCGACGGGGTTGGACACCTGGACGCGTACGCCCGCGTCGGTGGTGGGGTTCGGCAGGCCGCGGAACTTGTTCTCGCCGAGTGCCTTCACGTGGTCCTGGTAGGAGCCGAGGTTGTGGCTGAGCATGCCGATCTGGCCGCTGTCCCACTGGGCGACCATCTTGGTGAAGTCGTTGTTGAGGTCGGCGGAGGGCGTGGCCTTCTTGTAGAGGGACACGTACTTCTGCAGCGCGGCGACGTTCTTCGGGTCGTTGACGGTGGTCTCGTCACCGTCCCAGAAGTC
Source organism: Streptomyces sp. NPDC031466 (assembly GCF_055581265.1). Taxonomy (NCBI): domain Bacteria; kingdom Bacillati; phylum Actinomycetota; class Actinomycetes; order Kitasatosporales; family Streptomycetaceae; genus Streptomyces; species Streptomyces sp. NPDC031466. Next base: position 216,523 of record NZ_JBVIJT010000003.1, on the reverse strand, counting down.
GCCGATGCCCGACTGGCCGTACATCGCGTCGAGGGCCTGTGCGATGGAGCCCTCGCCGCCGCGGATGGTGTAACCGAAGCGGTTGTCGGCTCGGTCGGTGAGCTTGTCGGCGGCTTTGTAGAACTTCTTCCAGGTCGTCGGCGCGTCCAGGCCGGCGGCCTCGAAGAGGTCGGTGCGGTAGTACAGGACGCCGTTGCTCGCGGAGGTGGGGACGGTGTAGAGGTCGACGCCGCCGCCGGCCGCGCGGACGCTGTCGACCATCGCCGGGTTCAGCTCGTCGGTGAGGGGACTCTTCTCGACCCGCTCGTCCAGCGGCTCCAGGGCGTCCTGCGCGGCGATCCCGGCGAGCATCGCGGCGCCGACGCCGCCGACGTCGGGCAGGCCGCCGCCCCGGATGGCGGTGTCGTACTTGGACTGGACGTTCTCGGCGGGCACCCCGACGTACTTGACGTCGATGTCGGGGTTCTCCTTCTCGAAGTCCTCGATGATCTCCTGCCAGATGTCGTGCCGGACGGCGGTGTTGTTGTCCCAGAAGACGATCTCGCCCTTGCCGCTGCCCTCGCCGCCCTTGTCGCCCGCCGCGCCGCTGCCGTCGTCACCGCAGGCGGTGGCGGTCAGGGCGAGCGCGGTGGTCAGGGCGAGGGCGACACCGGCGCGGCGTCGGGTGCGGGGACTCTCGGGGGTGCGGGGGCTCTCCTGGGTGCGCTTGGAGTCGGTGGGCATCAGCGGCTCTCTTCTCGGGTTGCGGAGTGATTCAACGGGTGATCCGGAAGCGGGTGAACAGGGCTGTCCCGGTGGGTCCCTCGCCCGCGGGCGCCGCCGCGAACAGGCCGAGGAGCGCGCCGACCCAGCGCCAGGGCGTCGCGGCGAAGACCGGCCCGCCGGTGGGCCGCGGGCCCTCGCCCGTGTCGGCGGTGAAGCGGCAGCGGGCGCCCTCGGTGATCTCCACCCGCAGCCGGGCGGCGGCGCCGGGTGCCGGGCGCGGGGGCGCGGCGTCGCGCTCGGCCGCCGCGCCCGCTTCGGCGAACCGGTGCACGAGCCGCACCGCTCCGCCCTCGTCCCGCTCCAGGCCGACCCACGAGTACGCGTCCCCCAGTACGGCCAACCCAGCCCGAGCACCGGGAACTTCGGCGTCCAGACGCAGCTCGACCTCGACGGCGCAGGACCGCAGGGGCAGGCGCTGGGTGAGGGTGTGCGGCAGGGCGCGTACGTCGTCGGCGTGCGCCGAGCGGACGCAGGCCAGCCGCAGCCCGTCCCCCGAGTGTGAAGTGGCCCAGCCCGTGCGGGGGTTGGCGGTCCACTGCCACTGGGGGCCGTACCGTCCGCCGGGGAAGTCGTCACCGGTGGCGGGGGCGGACGGTGGCTGGGCGGGCAGGTCCGGTTTGCGGTGGACGGCGACGGGCTCGCCGTCGTTGCCGAGCACCGGCCAGCCGTCCGCGTCCCAGCGCATCGGCTGGAGGTGCACGACGCGGCCGTAGGCGCCGCGCTGCTGGAAGTGCAGGAACCAGTCCTCGCCGGTGGCGGTGCGCACCCAGCCGCCCTGATGTGGCCCGTTGACGTCGGTGGCGCCCTGTTGGAGGACGACGCGCTCCTCGTAGGGCCCGTGGAAGGCGCGGGAGCGGAAGGCGCCCTGCCAGCCGCTCGCGACGCCGCCGGCCGGGGCGAGGATCCAGAACCAGCCGTCATGCCGGTAGAGCTTGGGGCCCTCGACGGTGAACCAGCCCGGGATGCGGTCGCCGTCGACGAGGGTCCGCCCCTCGTCGAGCAGTTCGCGTCCGTCCGGGCTCATGCGGTGGCCGGTCAGCAGGTTCTTGACGCCGGAGCGCGACTTGGCCCAGGCGTGCACGAGGTACGCGGCGCCGCTCTCCTCGTCCCACAGGGGGCAGGGGTCGATGAGCCCCTTGCCCGCCTTCACGAGGTGGGGGCGGCTCCAAGGTCCCCGGACCCGGGGGGCGTTGACCTGGTACACGCCGTGGTCGGGGTCGCCCCAGAAGATCCAGAAGCGTCCGTCGTGGTGGCGCAGGGAGGGGGCCCAGACGCCGCGGTCGTGCTGCGGGGTGGCGTAGGCCTCGGCCGGTTCGAGGCGGTCGAGGGCGTGGCCGATCAGCGTCCAGTTGACCAGGTCGCGGGAGTGCAGCAGCGGGAGCCCGGGGGCCCGGCCGAAGCTGGAGGCGGTGAGGTAGAAGTCGTCACCGACCCGCAGGACGTCCGGGTCGGACCAGTCGGCGGCGAGGACGGGGTTGCGGTAGGTGCCGTCGCCGAGGTCGCCGGTGGCCTCGGAGCCCGTCGTCCCCGGGCCCGTGCTCACGCCGTCACCGCCTTGCGGACGAGGGCCGCCGCCTCGTCGCGGCCGAGGGCGCCGTCGGCCACGACGGTCACGATCCGGCGTACGAGTGTGTCGCGCGGGGCGAGCGGCAGCCGGTCCTCGTACGCCAGCGAGGAGCCGACGCCCGGGTATGCGGCGGCGCGCACGAACCACGGGTCGTGGCGGGTGCGTGCCGTGGCCCCGGCGAACACCAGCGTCCAGCCGTCCCCGGCCAGCGCCAGCCACGGCGCGCGGGCGGTGTGGGCGGCCGCCTCCCCCTCGCCGTGCGGGGTGCTGACCCGTGGGGGCGCCGCCTCCTTGGGCGCGCGCCAGAAGAAGCCGCCGTAGGCGGCGCCGGGGCGGCCGTTGGTGGCGGGACTGCCGAGGGACAGCTCGGCGCCGGTCGCGTTGGTCAGCGCGAAGGTGAGGTCCAGCGCCCAGGCGGTGTCCGTGAGGGCGACGGCGGCCACGGTGCGGCGCTCGCGCAGCAGGACCTCGTCGTGCGCCGTCCACGCGATGTCCTCGACAAGGCCGTCCGGGTCGCGCAGCTTGAATTCCTGGTGGCGCTGGACCCCGTGGTTGTCCAGCTCGGTCGGCCCCTGGCCGCGTACGAAGGTGCGCCCGCCCCAGAAGTTGCGTCCCGCCACGTCGGGCACGGCGACGCCGGCCCCGAGGTGGTGCGGGTGGTCGGCGGGGCTCAGCTCGGTGACGGGTGTCCCGGCGAGCGTGGTGACGGGGTGCAGGTGGGGGCGGGGCGACAGGCCCGGGGCCAGCTCGGGGCGGACGACGTAGCGGGCGACCGGGCGCCCGGCGCAGCGCAGGGTGACCGATCCGCCGGGCTGTCGCCCGGAACCGTTCGTGTGCCGCTGGGAAGTGCTCATGACGGGTTCACCTCGTCGTGAAGGTCGCCGTGGCGGGACGGCCGGGCCCAGGAGGCGCCCAGTTCGGAGTAGAGGCACTGGGTGTCGGCGGCGAGGGCGACCAGCCCTTCGATGCCCGGCACCACGCGGCGCTCCGCGCTCTCGCCGGGCGCGCCGTGCCACGCGTCGGCGGGCAGCGCGGCCGGGTCGGGCGCGAGCCGCACCGCTTCGACGACCCGCATGAAGGCGCCGGTGGCGGCGGGCGGTACGAGGAGTTCGGCGCGGCCCATGAGGTGCTGGACGAGGTTCTCCAGGAGGTCGGTCCTGCCGTACAGGGTCTGGGAGTCTTCGCTGTCGTCGGCGCCGCGCCGCACCTGCACGCGGTCCTGCCGGTACCAGCAGGTGACGCGTCCCTCGGTGCCGTGCACCACGACGTACGGCTCCTGCGAGGCGGGCGCGCAGAGTGTCGCGGCGACGGTGACGCGGCCGCCGCCGGCCGTGGAGATCCGTACGCAGGAGGTGTCGTCGGACTCGATGGCGTGGGCGCGGAAGAGTTCGCACTCCACGTCCGTGACGTCCTCGGCGGCGGTGCTGCCCGCCAGGGCGAGGGCGCCGGCGACGGCGTGCGCGAGGGGGTTGGTCAGGACGCCGTCGACCACGTCGAGGCCGTCGAGGCGGCGCCGGCCCGCCCAGGGCGCCCGCCGGAAGTAGGCCTCGTCCCGGACCCACAGGCCGGCCCCGCCCACGCCGGTCACCTCGCCGATCGCGCCGTCGGCGATCAGCCGCCGGATGGCGGGGAGCGCGTGGGAGCCGAGCGACTGGAAGCCGATCTGGACGGCGGTCCCGGCCGCGGCGGCCCCGTCCGCGATCTGTCGGAACTGCGCGTAGGAGGGGGCGGGCGGCTTCTCCAGGAGCACGTGGACGCCGCGCCGCGCGGCGGCGAGCGCCAGGTCGGTGTGGGTCGGGATGGGCGTGCAGATCACGGCGACGGCGGCACCGGTCGCATCGAGGAGCGCGGCGAAGTCGCCGGACTGCTCGACCGCGCCGAAGCCGACGAGTTCCTCCCCCATCAGCGGCTTCAGCTCGCAGACGCCCACCAGGCGGACCAGGCCGGCGCGCTGGAGGCGGCGGATGTTCTCCAGGTGCGCGCCGCCGTGGCCGCGTGCCCCCGCGAGGACGACGGGCAGCGGGAGCCGCAGACCCCCGGTCGCGGCGCTCATCCCTTCACCGCCCCGGCGCTGAACCCGGTGACGAGCCACTTCTGGATGAACGCGAAGACGATGACGACGGGCACGGCGGCGACCACACCCCCGGCGGCGAGCGCGCCGAGGTCCACGCTGTCGGCGCCCATCAGGGTGGCGAGGCCCACCGGGATCGTCTGCTTGCCCTGGTCGCTGAGGAACATCAGGGCGAACAGGAAGTGGTTCCAGCTGTGCACGAAGGCAAAGGAGCCGACCGCGATCAGACCGGGCCGCAGCATCGGCAGGACGACCGCGCAGAACGCCCGGAACCGCCCGCAGCCGTCGACCCAGGCGGCCTCTTCCAGGACGTAGGGCACGTTCTTGATGAACCCGCTGATGAGGATCATCGACAGGGGGAGCTGGAAGACGGTCTCGGCGACGACGACGCTGGCCAGCGAGTTGATCATCCGCAGCTCGGCGAAGATCTCGAAGAGCGGTACGAGCATCAGCGCGCCCGGGATGAACTGCGAGCACAGCAGCGCCAGCAGGAAGGCGCGCTTGATCCGGAAGTCGAAGCGGGCCAGGGCGTAGCCGCCCGCGAGGGCGACGAGTGTGGTCATCACCATGGAGACGACGCCGACGAGCAGGCTGTTCTGGAAGAACGTCGCGAAGCTGCGCTCGGTCCACACCTTGTCGAAGTGGTCGAAGGTCAGCGGCCAGGGCACGAGGGAGGTGGAGCCGGTGGGGCGCAGCGCGAAGAGCAGGATCCAGTAGAAGGGCACGAGGGTGAACAGGAGGTACAGCCCGAGGGGCGTGTAGATCTGCCAGCGGGGCGTACGGACGAGGGCGGTGGCGGTGGCGGTCATTTGTCCTGGCTCCCGAACTTGCTGAGCCGCAGATACAGCAGCGAGCAGAAGAGAAGGATCACGAAGGCGATGGCGGTCAGCGCGGACGCGTAGCCGAAGTCGTGCGAGTCGACGGCGATGGACGCGATGCGCAGGGGCAGCGTCGTCGTCTCGCCCGCCGGGCCGCCGCCGGTGAGGGTGTAGAGCAGGTCGACGTTGTTGAACTCCCAGACGGCGCGCAGCAGCGTGGAGAGGATGATCGCGTCCTTGAGGTGGGGCAGCGTGATGTGGAGGAACTGCCGCCAGCGGCTCGCGCCGTCCACCTCGGCCGCCTCGTAGAGGTCCTTCGAGACGGACTGGAGGTCGGCGAGGATGAGGATCGCGAAGAAGGGGACCCCGCGCCAGAGTTCGGCGACGACGACGGCGGGGAAGACCGTGCCGGTGTCCGAGAGCCAGGACGTCCCGTACGAGCCGATCCCGATGTCGGCGAGGTAACGCGTGACGCCTGTCTGGGAGTTGAGGATCAGCAGCCAGATGGTGGAGGTGAGGACACCGGAGACGGCCCACGGTGAGAAGACCAGGGCGCGGGCCGCCGCGCGGCCGACGAAGGTCTGGTTGACGAGCAGCGCGAGCACGAGGCCGAGCAGCAGTTGCAGCACGATCTCGACGGCCACCCACTGGAGGCTGAAGCCGAGGGTGGGCCAGAACTCGGGGTCGTCGGTGAAGGCGGTGACGAAGTTGTCCAGGCCCGCGTAGCCGTCACGCCACGGCTTGGTGGGGTTGTAATGCCGCAGGCTGTAGTAGAAGACGCTGACCACCGGATAGGCGATGAAGCCGAGCATCAGCAGGGCGGCGGGGGCGATCAGCAGGTAGGGGAGGCGGCGCGGCGTCGCCCCGACCCGCCGGCGGCGCCGCCTCGCCGGGTCGGGCGGCGGCTGGGCGGTGCTCGGCGGTGGCTTCGCCACGGCTGCGGCCTGGGCCATGACAGTTCTCCGATCGTGGAGGTGCGGGTGAAGCGCTTCGCGCACGGCGTTCGAGATGCCGGACGGGCGAGGGCGGACACGGACGGACGGTGACGAGCAGACGGTGGCGAGCAGACGCTGACGAGAGGTCAGCCGACGTACGGGTCCGGCACGGTGCCCGGCCTCGCCAGGAACGCGAAGTCGCAGCCCGTGTCGGCCTGGGTGATCTGCTCCGCGTAGAGCGCGCCGTACCCGCGCTCGTGGCGGGCGGGCGGCGGCGTCCACGCGGCGCGGCGGCGGGCCAGCTCCTCGTCCGGCACCTCCAGGCGCAGGCTGCGAGCCGCGACGTCGAGGGTGATCAGGTCCCCGGTGCGCACCAGCGCGAGCGGCCCGCCGACATGCGACTCGGGTGCGACGTGCAGCACGCACGTCCCGTAGGAGGTGCCGCTCATCCGCGCGTCGGAGATCCGCACCATGTCCCGTACGCCCTGTTTGAGCAGGTGGTCGGGGATCGGCAGCATCCCGTACTCGGGCATGCCCGGGCCGCCCCGGGGGCCCGCGCCGCGCAGGACGAGGACGTGGTCGGGCGTGATGCGAAGGGCCGGGTCGTGGATGGTGCGCTGCATCGTGCGGTAGTCGTCGAAGACGACGGCGGGGCCCGTGTGCCGCAGCAGCCGGGGCTCGGCCGCGATGTGCTTGATGACGGCGCCGTCCGGGCAGAGGTTGCCGCGCAGGACGGCGACGCCGCCCTCCCGCGCGACCGGGTCGGCCCGGGTGCGGATGACGTCCGCGTCGTGCACGCGGGCCCCGGCGAGCTGTTCGCGCAGGGTGTCGTGGGCCACGGTGGGCCGGTCCAGGTGCAGCAGGTCGGTGATGCGCGACAGGAAGCCGGGGAGCCCGCCGGCGAAGTGGAAGTCCTCCATCAGGTAGCGCTCGCCGCCCGGTCTGACGTTGGCGAGCACGGGCACGGTGCGGGCGGTCCGGTCGAAGTCGTCCAGGGTGAGCCGCACCCCGGCGCGCCCGGCCATCGCGATGAGGTGGATGACGGCGTTGGTGGAGCCGCCGAGCCCGAGGACCGTGGTGACGGCGTCCGCGAAGGCGTCGGGCGTCAGGATGTGGGACAGCCTGCGGTCCTCGCGTACGAGGTCGACGATCCGCAGTCCCGACGCCGCCGCCATCCGCTCGTGCCCGGAGTCGACCGCCGGGATCGAGGAGGCGCCGGGCATGCTCACGCCGAGTGCCTCCGCCGCCGCGGTGAGCGTCGAGGCGGTGCCCATGGTCATGCAGTGGCCCGCCGAGCGCGCCAGGCCGCTCTCCAGTTCGCCCAGCTCGCAGTCGCCGATGAGCCCGGCGCGGTGGTCGTCCCAGTACTTCCACATGTCGGTGCCCGAGCCGAGGGTGCGGCCCCGCCAGTGGCCGGGCAGCATCGGGCCCGCGGGCACGAAGACGGCGGGCAGGTCGACGCTCGCCGCGCCCATGAGCAGCGCGGGCGTCGTCTTGTCGCAGCCGCCGAGCAGCACGGCGCCGTCCACGGGATAGGAGCGGAGCAGTTCCTCGGTCTCCATGGCGAGGAGGTTGCGGTAGAGCATCGGGGTGGGCTTCTGGAAGGTCTCGCTGAGGGTGGCGACCGGGAACTCCAGCGGGAAGCCGCCCGCCTGCCAGACGCCGCGCTTGACGGCCTGTGCGCGCTCCCGCAGATGGGAGTGGCAGGGGTTGATGTCGGACCAGGTGTTGAGGACGGCGATGACGGGCTTGCCCAGGTGTTCCTCGGGGAGGTAGCCGAGTTGGCGGGTGCGGGCGCGGTGGCTGAAGGAGCGCAGCCCGGCGGACACGCTGTCGCCGAACCACTGGGCGCTGCGCAGCTGCCGCCCTTCGCCCTCGCCGTCCGCCGACGCCGTCACAGGGACCACCCCGCGACGATCGCGGCGACCTCGGCCCGTTCGGCGTCCGGCAGCAGGCTGCTGGGGGCGCGCACGTCGCGGCGGCACAGGCCGAGTACGGCGAGGGCCTCCTTGACGACGGTGACGTTGTGCGCGGAGCCGTCGGCCGCGCGCAGTTCCTCGAAGCGGCGGATCTGCTCCCACACCTTCATGGCCCGGGGGTGGTCGCCGGACCGAAGCGCTTCGATCATGTGCAGCGAAAGGCCGGGGGCGACGTTCACGAGCCCCGAGGTGAAGCCGGTGGCGCCCGCCGAGAAGTACGAGGGCGCGTACGGCTCGGCGAGCCCCGCGACCCACACGAAGCGGTCGAGTCCCGCGTCGCGGGCGAACCCGGCGAAGCGGGCGGCGTCCGGCACGGCGTACTTCACGCCGATGACGTTGGGGCAGTGGTCGGCGAGTTCGGCGAGGCGGGCGCCGGGCAGGCCCGCGTCCCGCAGATAGGGGACGACCCCCAGATCCGGAACGGCCTCGGCGATTGCCCGGTGGTAGGCGACCCAGCCCGCGTCGGAGACGTAGGGGTGCACCGGCTGGTGGACCATGACCATGCTCGCACCGTGTTCGGCGGCGTGCCGGGCGCCGGCGACGGCCGTGGGGAGGTCGTGCCCCACCCCGGCGAGCACCTCGGCCCGCCCGCGCGCCTGAGTTGCCGTCAACTCCATGACCTCGCGCCGCTCCTGGGGGGAGAGCGCGTAGAACTCGCCGGTGTTCCCGTTCGGGGTCAGGGTGCGCACCCCGCCGTCGAGCAGCCGTCGCAGGATCACCTCGTGGGCGGCCCGGTCGAGGGTGCCGTCCCGCGTGAAGGGCGTCACCGGGATCGCCACGACGTCGGCGAGTGCGGTGCGCTGCGTCTCGAACGTCACTGGAGTTCCCCTTCTCCGGGAAAGGCACGGCTCACGAACGACTCGATGTGGTCGTGCAGGGCGCGCGCGGCCCCGTCCTGGTCGCCGGCGACGGCGAGCCGCAGGATCTGCTCGTGCTCGGTGGCCTCACGCGCCCACGAGGGGTCGGCGGCCCAGGCCACGGCGGAGACGAGCGCCGCCTGGTCCCGGACGCCGTCGAGCAGCCGCCCGAGCAGCGGGTTTCCGCAGTCGACGTACAGCGCACGGTGGAACTCCCGGTTGGCCAGGGAGCGTTCGGCCGCGTCATCGGCGGCGGCGGCCCGCGCCAGGGCCTCGCGGGCGGCTTCGAGGGGGGCGCCGCGCAGCACGGTGCGGCGCAGCGCCTCGGGCTCCAGGAGCAGCCGTACGTCGTAGACCTCGCGCGCCATGGCGGCGTCGACGGTGCGTACGGTTGCGCCCTTGTACTGGCTCATCTCGACGAGCCCGGTGCCCGCGAGGGTCTTCAGCGCCTCACGCACGGGCGTCTTGGAGACCCCGTACGCGCGGGCCAGCTCCGTCTCGATCAAGGGCTGGCCCGGTCTCAACTCGCCCGTCAGGATGCGGTGTTTGATCGAGTCGAGCACGAACTGCGTGCGCGAGGGGATCGGGACCGGGGGCGGCGCCGAGGCCGGGGCGGGAGTCGGGACGGACGTCATGGGCACCCTCAGATCTCGCATATCGCGTCTCATATATGACGTACGAAGTACGACGCGTCGAAGCTAAGAGGGCGCCCGGGGTTCGTCAACGCTTCCGACAAAAGAAGTGCGACGGATTCCGCTGGGAGCCGGTGGTTCAGCGGTGTCCGAACAGCCGCGCTGCGGGCAGGAGTTGTCGGCCGTAGCCGAACAATGCCTGGTTCTCCCAGGCGTTGCCGGACACGGGGTCGGCGGGGTCCCAGCCGCTGCCCTCGACGGCGGTCCAGGCGGGCTCCCAGTACACGACGCCGAGTCCGCGCCCGCCGGGGACGGCCTCCACGACGTTCATGACGTCCCGGAGGTTCGCCGCCTGCCCGGCGGGGGTGGCGGGGTAGCCGGCGGCGAGCTGGTCGGGTCGCGCGACGTTGTTCTCCAGGTCGTCGGCGTTGGCCAGCGTGTGCGCGTAGGCGGTCTCCACGACCAGGACGGGCCTGCGGTAACGGGCCGCCGCGTCGTCGAGGTTGGCCTGGAGGGCGTCCAGGGGGCCGTGCCAGTAGCCGTAGTAGGACAGGGCGATGACGTCGAAGGGCACTCCGTGGGAGAGCGCCTGGTCGAACCACCAGCGCGTGCCCGCGTTGTCGCCGCCCTTGGCGAGGTGCAGGGCGACGCGTGTGCCCGAGGAGACGTCCTTCGCGGCCCGGGCCCCGGACTTCAACAGGCCCGCGAGCTGGGCCCAGTTGTCGGTGGAGCCCTCGGGCCAGAGCATGCCCGCGTTCAGTTCGTTGCCGATCTGCACCATGTCGGCCGTGGTCCCCTGCGCCTTCAGTGCGGCGAGGACGTCGTACGTGTGGTCGTACACGTCCTTCGTCAGCCGGTCGTACCCGTGCGCGGCCCAGGCGGCGGGCTTGTACTGCTTGCCCGGGTCGGCCCAGGTGTCGGAGTAGTGGAAGTCGATCAGCAGCTTCATGCCGCGCGCCTTGACCCGCCGGGCGACGGCGAGGACCTTCGCCCTGCTGTTGTAGCCGTCGGCGGGGTTCACCCATACCTTCAGGCGCGCGTAGTTCATGCCCGCGGCGCCCAGGATCGCCAGCGCGTCGCCGCTCGTGCCGTCCGCGTAGCGGTAGGTCGCGCCGTGCGCCTCGTTCTTCGCGAGCGTCGACACGTCACCACCCTTGACGGCCAGGCCGGTCGACCCAGGGGTGAGGGTGATGTCGTCGAAGTTGGCCCACTCCCCCGCGTGCGCGTCGGACACGAGGCGGACGGTGCAGGCCCCGCCGGTGACCCGGACCGAGGTGACCAGGCGGATCCAGCCGCCGTTCGAGGTGGGCGGCAGGTCGGCGCGCTGTTCGGAGCCGCCGCTCTTGAGGGCGATGTAGGCGGAGTTCTGCCCACCGCTGGAGCGGACCCACGCCGTCAGCGTCCAAGGGCCGTCGGCCAGACCGGTGAGGTACTGGTACGTCTCGGTCCGGTAGGCCGAGGACGCCCAGTGGGAGAGCCGCAGCCCGCCGCCGCGGCCCTGCGCCTCCGTGAACGCGGCGCCACCGGCGCCGTACGCCGACCAGCCCGCGAGTCCGCTCTCGAACCCGCCGTTGGCGAGGCCGCTCGCGGCTCGCGCGCCCTGCGCGGGCAGCGCCAGGGCGGCGGCACCCCCGAGGGCGGCGGCCAGCACGGCTCTGCGGGCCGGGGCGGTGGTGGGTGTTCCGTTGTTGCCGTGCATCGTCGATGTCCCTTCGACTTCGCGGTACCTGAGGAGTACCCGCGCCGCGGTCGGCGATCGGGGAGAGGAGGGGTGCGGCGGCGCCGTACGAAGGTCGGGTGCGGCGCCGCCGCCGTCCGGCCGGCAGTCCCCCACGGACCACGACCGGAGCAAAGGGGAGGGCCGGTCAGCCGTCCAGGCGCACCACGCGCACGGCCCCGGCGGGCACCGCGAGCCGGCCCGCCACGCGCTCCCCGGTGAGCAGCTCGCCGCCGGGGGCCGTCAGCGGCACCTTCACCTCGTCGCCGGTGTGGTTGATGGCGAAGAGGTACGTGCCGCCGTCGCCCGTCCGGGTCACCACCTCGACGTCGCGCGGGAGTTCGGGGCGCGGCTCGATCCCGGCGTCCGCGCAGGCGGCGGCCAGGATCGTGTCCAGGTCGCGCGCCGGGAGCCGCGTCGAGACGTACCACGCCGCGCCCGCGCCGAGCGCGTGCCGGGTGACGGCGGGCTGCCCGGCGGTGAGCCCGTCGGCGTACGTCCACACCGTCTCGGCGCCGCGCGGCACGACGCGCTCGCTCCACACGTCGCCGGACAGCTCGGCGCCGCCGGGGCCGGTGATCCGCGTCCGCTGCCCCGGGAGCAGCGGCGAGAACTCCTCGACGGTCAGCCCGAGCACGTCGCGCAGGGCGCCGGGGTAGGGGCCCGGGTGCACGGCGTCGTGCTCGTCGACGATGCCGGAGAAGTACGAGACGACGAGCGTGCCGCCGCCCTCGACGTACGAACGGAGGTTGCGCGCGGTGGCCTCGGTGGCGAGGTAGAGGGCGGGCACGACGACCAGGGGGTAGGCGCGAAGGTCGGTCTCCGGGTGCGCGAAGTCGACCGTGAGGTGCCGGTCGTACAGCGCCTCGTAGAAGCTGTCGGCGCGCTCGCGGGCGTCGTGGTCCTCGCTGGGCCGCCACTCCAGGGTCTGCGCCCACCAGGAGTGCCAGTCCCACAGCATGGCCGCGTCGGCGACGGTGCGGGTGCCGCGCAGCCCGGCCAGCGCGCCGACGTCCGAGCCGAGCCGCACCACCTCCCGCCACAGCCGCGAATCGGTGCCCGCGTGCGGCAGCATCGCCGAGTGGAACTTCTCCGCGCCGCGCCGGGACTGCCGCCACTGGAAGAACAGGGCGCCGTCGGAGCCGCGCGCGATGTGCCCGAGGGAGTTGCGGGCCATCTCGCCCGGCGCCTTCGCCGGGTTGCGGGGCTGCCAGTTGACGCCGCCCGCGGCGTGTTCCATGAGCAGCCAGGGCGCGCCGCCCGCCACGGAGCGCGTCAGGTCGGCGGCCATGGCGAGGTTGACGTGGGTGCGGCGGCCGTCGGTGATCAGGTAGTGGTCGTTGGAGACCAGGTCGACCTCGCGGCCCCAGGCCCAGTAGTCGACGGAGTCGCACTGGCTGAGGGCGGTCATGAAGTTGGTGGTGACGGGGATGCCCGGCGCGAGGCGGTGCAGGATGTCGCGCTCGCGGACGAAGTTCTCGCGCATCGTCGCGTCGGCGAAGCGCCGGTAGTCCAGGGCCTGGGCCGGGTTGCCGACGGTGGGCGTGGCGCGTGGCGGGTTGATCTGCCCGAAGTCGGCGTACCGCTGGCCCCAGAAGGCCGTTCCCCAGGCCTCGTTGAGGGCTTCGACGGTCTGGTAGGTGTGCTCCAGCCAGCGGCGGAAGTGAGCGGCGCAGCCGTCGCAGTAGCAGGCGGAGACGGGCACCCCGTATTCGTTGTGCACGTGCCACAGGGCCAGGGCGGGGTGGTCGGCGTAGCGGACGGCGAGCCGGGTGGTGATGTCCGCAGCGGCGGCGCGGTAGGCCGGGTCGCTGTGGCAGATGGCGCCGCGTGAGCCGAACTCGTGGCGGACGCCTTCCGCCGTGACGGGCAGTGCTTCGGGGTGTGCGCGGTAGAACCACGCGGGTGGCGCCACCGTCGGCGTGCCGAGGTCGACGCGGATGCCGTGCGCGTGCAGCAGGTCGATCAGGCGGTCGAGCCAGCCGAAGTCGTGGACGCCGGGGGCCGGTTCGAGCAGGGCCCAGGAGAAGATCCCGACGCTCACCATGGTGACGCCGGCCTCCCGCATCAGGGCGACGTCCTCGTGCCAGACGGATTCCGGCCACTGCTCGGGGTTGTAGTCCCCGCCGAAGGCAAGGCGGGCGAGGCCCTTGGGGGCGTGGTCCGGCATGGATCTCTCCCGAAGATGCGAACGACTGGCCCGATGGGGCCGTTGGATCTGTGAACGTACACATACGCCGTCAGCGGCGTCGGGCCAACATAACTGCAGAGTTACAACCATTGACAAGTGTCCTGGATGTTTCTCTACTGTGAACGCTCACAGAAGCATGGCAGGCACCCGCAGCAGGCGGGGCCCAGCTCAGGGGAGAAAGATCCATGCCGCAGAACACGCCACGCCGCCTCGCCGCGACCGCCGTCGTCCTCGCCCTCGGCGCCACCGCCCTCGCCGGCTGCGGTTCGTCCGACGACGACGCCGGCGGGGCCGGCGGCGGCCCGGTCTCACTGACGTACTGGACGTGGGCGCCCGGCATGGACAAGGTCGTCGACCTCTGGAACAAGGGCCCGGGCAAGGACGAGCAGATCAAGGTCACCGTCAAGAAGCAGGCCTCGGGCGACAACCTGGTCACCAAGATCCTCACCGCGCACAAGGCCCACCAGGCACCCGACCTCGTGCAGGCCGAGTACCAGACCCTGCCCACCCTCGTCAGCAACGACGCCCTCGCGGACATATCGGGCGAGGTCGGCGACGTGAAGGGCGAGTTCGCGCGGGGCATCTGGCAGCAGACCACGCTCGGCACGGACGCCGTGTACGCGGTGCCGCAGGACGCCGGGCCGATGATGTTCTACTACCGCGCCGACCTCTTCGAGAAGTACGGCCTCAAGGTCCCGAAGACCTGGCGGGAGTTCGCCGACACCGCCCGGGCGCTGAAGAAGAAGGCCCCGGACAAGGACCTCACCACCTTCTCCGCCAACGACGCGGGCCTCTTCGCCGGACTCGCCCAGCAGGCCGGCGCCCGGTGGTGGACCACCAAGGGCGAGAAGTGGAAGGTCGGCATCGACGACGCGGCCACGCGCAAGGTCGCCGACTTCTGGGGCGGCCTCGTGAAGGAGGGCGCCATCGACAACCAGCCCATGTACACGCCCTCCTGGAACAAGGCGCTCAACACCGGCAGGCAGCTCGCCTGGGTCAGCGCCGTCTGGGCGCCCGGCACCCTCACCACCGCGGCGCCCGACACGAAGGGCAAGTGGGCCATGGCCCCGCTCCCCCAGTGGGACTCCGGCGACACGGTGACCGGCAGCTGGGGCGGCTCCTCCACCGCCGTCACCACGGACTCGGAGCACAAGGTGGCCGCCGCGAAGTTCGCGAGCTGGCTGAACACCGATCCGAAGGCGCTCGCCGCGCTCGTCGAGGAGAGCGGCGTCTACCCCGCCGCCACGGACGCCCAGACCGGCGGCGCGCTCGCGAAGGCCCCGGCGCACTTCGCGAACCAGCCCGGCTTCTACGCGAAGGCCGCGGACATCGCGAAGACCACCGCCCCCGGCGCCTGGGGCCCGAACGTGAACGTCGCCTACACCACCTTCAGGGACGCCTTCGGCTCGGCCGCCAAGAACAAGTCGGACTTCGGCGCCGCCCTGCGGACCATGCAGGACGGCACGGTCGCGGACCTGGAGAAGCAGGGCTTCGAGGTCGCGCGGTGACGACCCCGACGCGAGACCAGCCGCACGGGGCGGCGCCCCGCCGCGGGCCGTCCGAAGCCGCCGGGGTCTCCAAGGCCTCTGCGTCCTCCGGGGATTCGGAAGCCGCCGGGGTCTTTGAGGCCTCCGGGGCTTCCGAGGCACGGGCGGCCCCCCGCGGGCCGTCCGGAGCGAGGGCGGTTCGCCGGACGTCGTACGGGCTGAGGGGCGCCCCGTACGGCTTCCTCCTCCCCGCGGCCCTCCTCTTCGCCCTCTTCTTCACCCTGCCCATCGGCTACGCGCTCTGGCTCAGCCTGCACAAGGTCGAGGTCTCCG
This sequence comes from Streptomyces sp. NPDC031466, assembly GCF_055581265.1. NCBI lineage: Bacteria > Bacillati > Actinomycetota > Actinomycetes > Kitasatosporales > Streptomycetaceae > Streptomyces > Streptomyces sp. NPDC031466. Next base: position 201,171 of record NZ_JBVIJT010000003.1, on the reverse strand, counting down.
GCCTCGGCCTCGGCCGCAATGCCCGCAGCGAGGTCTGGGCGGGCGTGGAGAACTACACCGCCGCCCTCACCGACCCCGAACTCCTGCACGGCGCGCTGCGCGTCCTCGGCTACGGCGCGATCGTCATCCCCGTGATGCTCGGCCTCGCCCTGCTCTTCGCGCTGATGCTCGACAGCGAGCGGGTACGGCTCACCTCCTTCACCCGGCTCGCGATCTTCCTGCCGTACGCCGTGCCGGGCGTCGTCGCCGCGCTGCTGTGGGGCTTCCTCTACCTGCCGGACGTCAGCCCCTTCTCCTACGTCCTCGACAGGCTCGGGCTGCCGCAGCCGGACCTGCTCGACGGCGGGCCGCTCTACCTCGCGCTCTCCAACATCGCGGTCTGGGGCGGCACCGGCTTCAACATGATCGTCATCTACACCTCGCTGCGGGCCATCCCCGCCGAGGTGTTCGAGGCGGCGAAGCTGGACGGCTGCTCACCGCTGCAGACCGCGTTGCGCATCAAGATCCCGATGGTGGCGCCCTCGCTCGTGCTCACCTTCTTCTTCTCGATCATCGCCACGCTCCAGGTCTTCAGTGAGCCGACCACGCTCAAACCGCTCACCAACTCCGTGCCCACCACCTGGAGTCCGCTGATGAAGGTGTACCAGGACGCCTTCGGCAAGGGCGACATCCATTCGGCGGCCGCCACCGCCGTGCTCATCGCCGTCGTCACGCTCGTCCTGTCCTTCGGCTTCCTGCGCGTCGCCAACTCCCGCACGAAACAAGGGGAAGCACGATGAGTTCTCCTGTGCTCGACAAGAGCCGCAAGTCCGCGCCGGCCGCGGGCGCCACCCCGGGAACCGCCCAGGGCCCGCCCGCGCCCCGCCGCGTCGCCCTCGTGCCGACCGCCGCGCTGCTGCTCGGGGCCCTGTACTGCCTGCTGCCCGTCGCCTGGGTGGTGGTCGCCTCCACCAAGTCGGGCAGTGAGCTGTTCTCCACCTTCACCTTCCTGCCCGGCACCGGATTCACCGGGAACATCGCCGATCTGAACGCCTACCGCGACGGCGTCTACTGGCGCTGGATGCTCAACTCCGCCCTCTACGCGGGTCTCGGCGCTTTGCTCTCCACGGCCGTCTCGGCCCTCGCCGGCCACGCCCTGGCCGTCTACCGCTTCCGCGGCCGCGAGAGCGTCTTCAACATCCTGCTCGCCGGCGTCCTGATGCCCCCGGTCATCCTCGCCGTCCCCCAGTACCTGCTGCTCGCGAAGGCGGACCTCACCGATTCCTACGCGTCGGTCCTGCTGCCGCTGGTCCTGTCCCCGTACGGCGTCTACCTCGCGCGGATCTACGCCGCCGCGGCCGTGCCCGGTGACGTGGTCGAGGCCGGGCGGATGGACGGGGCCGGCGAATGGCGGATCTTCACGCGGATCGCGCTGCCGATGATGGTGCCGGGGCTCGTGACGGTCTTCCTGTTCCAGTTCGTCGCCGTCTGGAACAACTTCCTGCTCCCCTACATCATGCTCAGCGACGACGAGAAGTTCCCCATCACACTCGGCCTCTTCACGCTCCTCGAACAGGGCTCCAACACCCCGGCGCTCTACACCCTCGTCATCACGGGCGCCCTGCTCGCCGTCATCCCGCTGATCGCGCTGTTCCTGGTGATCCAGCGCTTCTGGAGCCTCGACCTGCTGTCGGGCGCCGTAAAGTCATGACCATGAGCAAGCCGGAGCAGCGCCGCAAGGCGCCGACCATCCATGACGTGGCGCGGGAGGCGGGCGTCTCGCGCGGCACCGTCTCCCGCGTGCTCAACGGCGGGCACTACGTCAGCCCCGCCGCGCGGGAGGCGGTCGACTCCGCCATCCGCAGGACGGGTTACGTCGTCAACCGGCACGCCCGCTCCCTGATCACCGGCCGCTCGGACTCCGTGGGCTTCCTGCTCACCGAGCCGCAGGAGCGCTTCTTCGAAGACCCGAACTTCAACGTCCTGCTGCGCGGCTGCACCCAGGCGCTCGCCGCGCACGACATCCCGCTGCTCCTGATGATCGCGGGCACCGAGGGCGAGCGGCGGCGCATCACGCGCTACATCACCGCCGGCCACGTCGACGGTGTCCTGCTGGTCTCCAGCCACTCCGGGGACCCGCTGGCCGCCCGGCTGCGCGAGGCGGGCGTACCCCTGGTGGCCTGCGGAAAGCCGCTCGGCCAGGCGTCGAAGGTGGCCTATGTCGCCGCCGACGACCGGGACGGGGCCCGCGACATGGTCCGCCATCTGCTCTCGCTGGGACGCCGCAGGGTCGGCATGGTCACCGGCCCGTTGGACACCCCGGGCGGCACGGAACGCCTCGCCGGTTACCGCGAGGTCCTCGCCGAGGCCGGGGTGCGGGCCGACGACGCTCTCGTGGCCTCCGGCGACTACACCCGGGCCGGCGGCGAGGCGGGTGCCGTCGAACTCCTGCGCCGCGCCCCGGACATGGACGCCCTGTTCGTCGCCTCCGACCTGATGGCGCAGGGCGCGGTCGGGGCGCTCCAGCGGGCCGGGCGCCGGGTGCCCGAGGACATCGCCGTCGGCGGGTTCGACGACTCGTCGGCGGCCCTCGGCGCCCATCCGGAACTGACCACGATCCGGCAGCCGTGGGACCGGATCAGCTCGGAGATGGTGCGGGTCCTGCTCGCCCAGATCGCCGGCGAGGAGCCCGCGGCGGTGATCCTCCCGACGGAACTGGTGCGGCGGGGCTCCGCCTGATGTCCGCAGGGGGCGGCGGCCCTCGGCGCCCAGAAGGCGCTCTGACCCGCGGAGGCCGCAGCGGCTCTTTCCTCGCGCGTGATCACACGGAGGCCGCCCCCGCGTCCGGCGAACACCCGGGTGGGCGACCCGGGCGAGCGACGCGGGTCGAGACTTCTTCGAACACCGGCAGGCTCACCGGGTCCCCGTTCCCCGCCCTGCCCGCAGAAGACCTCGCGCGGCGTGCACGAGCGCGGCGTTGTCCCCGGCCGGGGAGCCGTCGGGCAGTACCAGGACGTCCTCGAGGCCGATCCGGGCGTCCAGACCATGCTGTGCGGCAATCCGCAGGACCGGCCATGCCCCGCCTTCTTCCCCGTGCAGCAGCACGGGCGTCGCCAGTTCTTCGCCCAGCTCCTTCACCAGGTCCGCGGCGGTGGCCCCCGCCGTTCCGGGGTCGGTGTCGGTGACCTCGGCGAGCACGCGCAACACCCTGACTGCAAGCGGGGAGGCAAGGAATCCGCGGGCCGCTTCGGTACCGGAGTAGATGCCTGCCTCGACACCGATGCCAAGGTCCAGCAACACAGAGGCCACCTCCTCGGCGCCTTCCTCGTGCCAGTTCACCGAGGCGTGATCGGGCAGCACCGACCACGAGCGGATGAGGCGGACCCGGTGCTGCGGATCGGGGGCCGCCCACGCCCCCGTGGTCACTCCGACCCGCACTTCCCTCGGCACAGCGGCACGCACAGCGGCGACCGCCTCGGCCACCGACTCAGGGGCCAAGGAATCACGGCCGTCGGCATCTTTGGGGTGCAGGTGAACGTCCTCGGCACCAGCTGCCACAGCTCTCCTCGCCTCGGCGGCCAGCTCTTCGGCCGTCACCGGAAGAGAGCGGCACTCGCTCCGATCACGGGCCCCGTTCAAACACACTTGAAGCATGGGCGAGACTCTGCCATGTGCCGCCGACATCCACCTCGGCGGACGGCCCGGACGACGTCCACGACGACGGTTTCTCAGGGCCTCAGGGAGTCGTGAGGACTCGTGAGGACGACGAGCTGCTGCGTCGCGCGGGTCATCGCGACGTAACGGTCGACCGCTCCCGCGATCCCCTCGCCGAACGCGTCGGGGTCGACGAGGACGACCAGGTCGAATTCCAGCCCCTTGGCCAGCTCGGGCGTCAGCGACCGCACGCGGGGCCTCTCCCGGAACCCGGGGGCGCCGATGACGCAGGCGATGCCGTCGGCGTGCGCGGCGAGCCAGGTACCGAGGACCTGTTCCAGGTCGGCGGCGGGGCCGTGGACGACGGGAACACCGGCGCTGCGGACGGACGTCGGCACGTTGGCGTCCGGGAGCGCCGCCCGGATCGCGGGCTCCGCCTCGGCCATGACCTCGGCGGTGGTGCGGTAGTTGATGCTCAGTGAGGTCACACTGACGCGGCCGAGCCCGGCCCGCCGCAGCCGCTCCTGCCACGACTCCGTGAACCCGTGCCGGGCCTGGGCGCGGTCGCCGACGACGGTGAAGCTCCGGGACGGACAGCGCTGGAGCAGCATCTGCCACTCGGCGTCGGTCAGTTCCTGCGCCTCGTCCACGATGATGTGCGCGAACGGGCCCGCGAGCAGGTCCGGTTCGGCGGTGGGCAGCGCGCTCTCGTCGATCAGGCTGTCCTGGAGGTCGCGTCCGCGCAGCATGCCGAGCGCGCCTTCGCTCTCGTCGATCTCGACGTTCTGGAGCAGGCTGTCCATGACGTCGGCCCGGCGGGCGCGTTCGGCGGCGACGGCGGCGTCCTGCCGCCGCTTGCGCGCGGAGGCCTCCGGGTCGCCGAGGCGGCGGCGTGCCGCGTCCAGGAGGGGCAGGTCGGAGACCGTCCAGGCCGCGGGGTCCGCGCGCTGCAGGCTGCGGACCTCGTCGGGGGTGAGCCAGGGGGCGCACTTGCGCAGATAGGCCGGCACCGTCCACAGGTCGCCGACGAGGTCGCTCGCCTCCAGCATGGGCCAGGCGCGGTCGAGGGTGGTGACCAGCTCGCGGTCCTGGAGCAGCGAGCGGCGCAGGAGGTGCGGCGGGGCGTCGCTGTCGTCCTTGTCCAGCAGGATCGTGATCAGTTCCTCGCGGATCTGCTCGCGCGCCTCGTTGTGCGGGGTGCCCGGTTCCACCGCCGCGAAGGCCGCCGCCCAGTCGTCGGGGCTCAGCCAGAGGTCGGACCAGTGGCTGGAGACGGTCATGCCCTCGGTGGGCGGCTCCTCGTAGATGCCGACGGCCGGCTCGATGGCCCGCACCATGTCCGCGGACGCCTTCAGGAGGGCCACCCGCGGGTCGCTCTCGGTGGCGGCCGTGGCGCCCTCGGCGACCAGGTCGCGCAGGACGCAGGTCTGCACGCCCTCCTCGCCGAGGCTGGGCAGGACGTCGGCGACGTAGGCGAGGTAGGGGCGGCTCGGGCCGACGAACAGCACCCCGCCGCGCCGGTGGCCGAGGCGGGGGTCGGCGTAGAGGAGGTGGGCGGCGCGGTGCAGGGCGACGACGGTCTTGCCCGTGCCGGGGCCGCCGTCCACGACGAGGGCGCCGCGGGAGCCCGCGCGGATGATCGCGTCCTGGTCGGACTGGATGGTGGCGAGCACGTCGCGCATCCGGCTGGAGCGGCTGGAGCCGAGGCTCGCGACGAAGGCGGACTGGTCGTCGAGCGCGGCGTGTCCTTCGAGGCCCCCGGCGGTGAACACCTCGTCCCAGTAGTCGCTGATCCGGCCGCGGGTCCAGCGGTATCTGCGGCGGCTGACAAGACCGGCGGGGTGGGCGTGCGTGGCCGCGAAGAACGGCTCCGCCGCCGGGGAGCGCCAGTCGACGAGCAGCCGGCGCCCCGTGCCGTCGGTGAGGCCGAGCCGTCCGATGTACACGGGCTCGGCGTCGTCCTCGCCGACGACGCGGCCGAGGCACAGGTCCAGGCCGAAGCGGCGCAGGGCCCGCAGGCGTGCGGTCAGCCGGTGGATCTCCGCGTCCCGGTCCATCGCCTCGCGGCCGATACCGCCGGGTGCCTTGCGGGTGGCCTCCAGGCGCTCGGACAGCTCGGTGATCGTCTCTTCGAGGCACGCCGCCACGGCGGCGAAGTGCCGCTCGTCGCCGGCGATCAGTGCCGGATCGGCCTTCGGGGCGAGGTGGTCGGGAAGATCGAACGCGCTGTCGTTGGTGGAGACGGGGGCAGGCGGTGTGACAGGGGCTTCGGCAGGCGAGCGCACTTCGTGGTTCTCCCGTTTTCGCAGGTCGTGGCGTGAGAACCGGGATTTTGCCGCACCGAGGGGGCCTTGCCGCAAGCCCCCTGGTGCGCTATAAGTTGAGAGTGGCGAGGAGTGTGCAGGCGCCTTTCACCCTCCCGCCGGTTCTCCGTGAGCCAGACGTCCCGCCGGGTGAGCCGGCCCTCCCGCGAGCTCCCCGTGCACCAGTGCCGCGAACTCCGTGGCTCCCAGCACCGACGTGTGCGTGTTGTCCCGTGCCTCCCGGTAGAGGTAGAGCGGTTTCGAGGCGTCGGGGCCCAGCCTCTCGACCCGTTGCCCGGTCAGTGCCGTCAGGTCGATGAGCGGCACGTCCAGCCGCGCTGCGGGGGAGCGCAGCTGCGCGGGGAGGTCCACGGCCCGCCAGGAGGCGATCCGCCCCTTCCCCCCGCGCCGCGCCCCGTGCTCTCCCGCACCGCACCCCCGCGACTTCCCGCACCGCACCCCGCAACCTTTCGGGCCCCGGCGGCAACCACTGACCGTCCCCTCGAAGCCCCCCCACCCCAGGAGTGGTTCATGGACCGCCCAGCGACCGTCCCGCCCGCCTCCCCCACCGCCCGCCGCCGGTTCCTCACGGGCGGCGCCGCCGCGCTCGGCCTCGCCGGGCTCGGCGTACTGCGCGCACCCGGCGCCCGGGCCGCCGGGCACCCGGCCGCCGCTGCCACCACCCTCTACATAGCGAGCGACTCGACGGCGCAGACGTACAACGCCTCCTCCTTCCCCCAGGCGGGCTGGGGCCAGCTGCTGCACCGCCACTTCACCCCGGCGGTCACCGTCGCCAACCACGCCATCGGCGGCCGCAGTTCGCGCTCCTTCATCGAGCAGGGGCGCCTCGCCACCATCCACCGGCTGATCAAGCCGGGCGACCATCTCTTCATGCAGTTCGGGCACAACGACGCCACCGCGAGCAGGCCCGAGCGCTACACCCCTCCGGCGGACTACAAGGAGTACCTGCGCGAGCACTACATCCGCGCCACCCGGGCCCGCGGGGCGACGCCTGTCGTCGTCACCCCCGTCTCACGCCGCGACTACAACCCGTCCACCGGCCGGTTCAACGTCTCCTTCCCCGCCTATGTGGCGGCCGCCAAGGCCGTGGCCGCGGAGGAGAACGCCCCGCTCGTCGACCTGTCCGCACTCTCCCGCGCCTACCTGGACGGGATCGGCGCGGAGGCCGCGAAGAAGGTGTTCCTGTGGCTCACGCCCGGGCAGTACCCGAACTACCCCTCGGGCGTGCAGGACAACACGCACTTCCAGGAGTACGGAGCCGCGCGGATGGCCCGCCTGGTCGCGCGGGCCGTCGCCGGGCTCGGCCTGCCCCTGTCCGGTGAGGTGGTGCCCGCGGCTCACGTCGGGTCCCATTGACACCTCGTCATATCGCGCGACCCACCACGAGCCACTTCGACGGCAGTTCGATGCGCGTGCCGTCCGCGGTGAACTCCGTCGTGTGCAGCGGGAGTTCACCGGACGCCACAATGTGCAGGCCGGCGCCGGCGACGTACGCGGGCACGTCCTCGTCGGTCACCTCGGCGGGCGTGAGGCCGTGGGCGAAGACCGGGGCGAGCTTCGGCGGCACGCCCTCGGGGCGCCGCGCGAGGCCCAGCAGGACGGGCCTCGCCGCCTCGGACAGCTCGACGAGGAAGGCCCTGCCGCGCTCCCCGACCAGCGTCGCGACCCCGTCGAGGAGCGGCTGGCGGTCGTCCGGTTCGCACTGGTGGAGGACACCGCGCATATAGACGTTCACATCGCCCAGCTCGGCGTGCAGCTGCTCCGCCTCGCCCTTCTCCACGGCGTCGAGCTGCCGGAAGTCCACCTGCCCCGCGGGATCGGCGAGCCGGGCGTGCGCGAGGGCGGCGGCGGACAGGTCCACGCCGAGGACGCGCGGGAAGCGGTCGGCGAGGAAGCGGGTCTGGGTGCCGTTGCCGCACCCCAGGTCCACCAGGGGCAGTCCGGCCGCCGCCAGGCAGGGCTCGAACAGGGCCAGCTGGGGGCCGACGGTCAGAGCGGGCTCGGCGTCCCAGAAGACGGACCCCGGTTCGTCGGGCGCCGCCCGCCAGAACGCCTCCCACGCCTCGCGATACCGCCTCGTGACACTCATGCCAGCTCCCCAGGGTGCGACGACAGCCGCCGAAGCCGACGACAAGATCGGTCTACCGCTCCCCGGGCCCCCGGGCAAGGCACCCGTACAATCCCGTACCACCTCGCACGGCGCACTCGGCCCCTCCCCCGCCGGGCCCGCGCTCCGCACGCCCCGCTTCAACCGGCTACCGGCGGGGCAGCGCCAGTTCGAACCAGACCGTCTTGCCGGAGTTCGTCCGACTCGTGCCCCACTCCTTGGCGAGCGAGCTGACGACCCGCAGGCCGCGCCCGAACTCGTCGCCGGGGCCCGCGCCGAGCAGCGTGGGGAGGGTGTGGTCGTCGTCCTCGACCTCGCACAGCAGCGTTCCGGAGCGCACCAGGCGCAGGTCGAGACGGCTGCTGCGGGAGTGCCGCACGACGTTGGTGACCAGCTCGCTGACGAGCAGCTCCGCGCTGTCGCCGAGGGCGTCCAGGGCCCAGGTCCGCAGCTGGGCGCGGATCAGCCGGCGGGCCCGGCCCACCTCGCCCGGGTCGGGGGCGAGGCGCCAGTGGGCGACGTCGTGCGCGGCGATGCCGTTCAGCCGGGCCATCAGGAGCGCCACGTCGTCCTTGCGGCCGCCGCCGGCCGTGTCGGGGAAGGTCGCGGCGAGCGCCCGGATGATCGTGTCGCAGGCCTCGTCCATGGAGGCGGCGGGGTGCGCGGCGGATTCGGTGAGCGTGGCGAGCCCGACGCCGATGTCCTCGCCGCGCACCTCCACGAGGCCGTCGGTGCACATCAGCAGCCGGTCGCCGGGCGCCACCCGCACGCGGACGGACTCGAAGGGGACGCCGCCGACGCCGATGGGCGCCCCGGTGGGCAGGTCGAGGAGTTCGCTGCGGCCGTCCGCCGCGCGGACGAGCACGGGCGGGATGTGGCCGGCGTTGGCGAGGTGGAGTTCCCCCGCGATCGGGTCGTAGACCGCGTAGAGGCAGGTGGCGAGGTAGTGCTCGCCGAGGCGCTGGGCGAGGTCGTCGAGGTTGCGCAGGAGTTGCTCGGGCGGCAGGTCGAGGGCGGCCATGGTCTGTACGGCCGTGCGCATCTGGCCCATCATCGCGGCGGAGTTCAGGCCGTGGCCCATCACGTCGCCGACGACGAGCGCGGTGCGGGAGCCGGGCAGCTTGACGGAGTCGAACCAGTCGCCGCCGACGCGGCCGAGGAGCGTGCCGGGCAGGTAGCGGGTGGCGATGTCGCAGCCGGACATGCGGGGCCGGATGTGCGGCAGCATGCTGTCCTGGAGGGTGTCGGCGACGGACTCCTGGTAGGTGTACATCCGGGCGTTGTCCAGCACGAGGCCTGCCCGCGCGGCCAGTTCGGCGCCGGTGACACGGTCCATGTCGTTGAAGACGGGCCGCTCGCGGTGGCGCAGCAGGATCATGAAGCCGAGCACCACGTTGCGGGCCTTCAGCGGTACGACGAGCATCGAGCGGTGGTTGATCAGCGGACGGATGTCACGCTTTTCGAACTGGGAGGCGATGGCGTTGCCCATCTCCTCGGTGATGCGCGGTACGAGCACCGGGTCGCCCGAGGTCATGCACTGGAAGAACGGCGTGTGGGCCGGGAAGGGCATGGACTCCCCGACCGGCACCACGTCGTCCCAGCGGCCGGGCTCGTCGGTGTGCTCCACGGCGACCCGGTGCCAGAGGGTGGTCTCGTCCGGCGGCCCCTCGGGGAAGCCCTCGCCCGCGACGACCTGTTCGCGCAGATAGGTGCCGGCGACGTCCGTGAACCGCGGCACGACGGCCCGGCTGACCTCCAGGATGGTGTGCGAGAGGTCGAGCGAGGAGCCGATGCGGCCGCTGACCTCGTTGAGGAATTCCAGGCGCTCGCGCACCGCCGCGTATTCGAGGTCCTCGCCCTCGTCGTCCACGCCGCTCGCGCCGTGCGCGTCCGTCGGCAGTCCGCGGGCGGCGGCCTGCTCGGCGCGCCGCTTGCGGGCCTTGCGCTCGGCCCGGCGGGCCACGCCCCAGTCGGGGGTGACGGGAATCCGGTCCTGCCGGCTGAACTCCAGGACCGGATAGCCCAGTTCGAGCACCTGGGCGACGATGCGGGAGCTCTCGTCCACGCTCATGCTCGGCAGGATCTCGGGCAGCCGGCCCGCCAGTTCCGCGGCGCCGGGGAAGTCGGTGTGCAGGGCGAAGCCGGGCGTGATCCGCTCGACCTGCTCGCCGCGCTCGTCCGCGCCGTCCTCGCTGTCGGACGGCGCCAGTCGGGCGGTGTCGGCGGCGAGCACGAGGAGCCGCTCGGGGCCGGGTCCGATCAGCGGGTAGGCCCACCAGAGCACGTCGACCCGCCCGTCCGCGCGCCCCGGTCCGGCCAGCCGGGCCCGTCCGGCGGCCGGGTAGCAGATCCCTCCGCCGAGGGAGGTCTCCAGGTCGGGGCCGAGACCGTCGTACGCCCCGCAGGGCTCGCGGTCCTCGGGGAGCGCGCCGTGGACGGGGAGCAGGTCGCCCGCGGGGCGGCCCACGGCCTCCTCCTTGGGGTACCCGAACAGGCGGCGCGCGCCGACACTCCAGTGCGAGACGAGACCCGCGCCGTCCACGACGACCACGGCCAGCGGGATGCGGCCGGCCACGGCACCCGTCGTCACCGGCTCGTCCGGAGTGCCTCGCTCCATGGCGCATGCTCCTTCCCGCGGCGGCGCAAGATCTGGGCCACCGGCAACCACCGTACGGCCGTCGCGGGTTGTCGTGCGGGGCAATGCCGGAATTGACCTCGGCCGGAATTCCCCCCGGCGTACGCCCCCCGCGGGCCGTCTTTGCCCGTACGTCAGTCCTCGTGCCCCAGTTGCAGGTCCCGCTCGGTGCGGCCGCCGCCCGCGACCTGGAGGACGGTGGCGACCGGCGGGTAGCCCGCCGCGATGACCGTGTACTCGCCGGACGACAGGTCGACGAAGCGGAAGGTGCCGTCCGCGCCGGTGGTCAGGGTGTCGACGACGTTGCCCGCGGCGTCGAGCAGTGTCACGCGCGCGTCCTCGACGGCCCGTCCGCCGCCCGCCCGCACGGTGCCGCGCAGCACGGCGCCGCCCGCCAGCTCCACGTCCTGGCGGGTCTCCCGCGAGGCCTGCACGGTGACGGGCAGCGCGGCGGGCCGGAACGCCGGGGCGCTCGCCGCGAGGGTGTACTCGCCGGCCACCAGCTCCGTGATGACATAGCCGCCCTCGCGGCCGCTGCGGGTGGTGGCGACGACCTCGCCGCGGACGTCGGTGAGGGTGACGGCGGCGTCCCTGACGGGCGTGCCGTCGGCGGTCACCACCGTCCCCGCGAGGCGTCCCGCGCCGCCGAGGACCACGTCCAGCTCGACGGGCCGCTCGCCGACGGTGACGGTGACCGCCTGCGGCTGGTGGCCGCCCGCCGCCGCGATCAGCACGTACGAGCCCGAGCCCGGCGTCGACAGGGCGTACCGCCCGTCCGCGCCGCTGGCGCCGCGCCCGATCTGCTGCCCGGCGACGTCGATGAGGGTGAGGGCCGCGCGGGGCACCACGCTCCCGTCGGGGTGCTGCACGGTGCCGCAGACCGGGATCCCGGCCGCGTACGCCGTCGTACGGGCGTGTGGGATCGGGGCGGGCTCGGCGGTGGGCGCGTCGGGGGAAGGGGCGCTGGACAACAGGGGGGTCTCCTTGAGGAAGAAGGCGAGCAGCGTACCGAGGACGAGCACCGGCACCAGGTAGAGGAAGATCCGCGGCATCGCGTCGGCGTACGCCTGGATGTAGCCCTCGCGCAGGGGCGCGGGCAGCGCGTGGACGAGCTGGGGGGTGACGGACTCGGGGTCGGGCAGGGAGGTGTGCGATCCGGCGGGCAGCCGGTCCTTCAGCGCGTCGGCGAGCCGGTCGGCGAAGAGGGTGCCGAAGATCGCGGCGCCCACGCTGCCGCCGATCTGCCGGAAGTAGTTGTGCGCGCTGGTCGCGGTGCCGAGGTCGGCGGGGCGGACCGCGTTCTGCACGGCGAGGATCAGCACGGGCATGACGAGGCCGATGCCCGCGCCGAGCACGGCCATCCAGACGCTGTATTCCAGCCGCGCGGTGCCGGTTTCGAGCCGGGAGAGCAGCCACATGCCGACGACGGACAGGACGCCGCCGAGCACGGGGTAGATCTTGTAGCGCCCGGTCCTGCTGATGAACTGTCCCGAGAGGATCGAGGCGCCCACGACGCCGCCCATCATGGGCAGCATCAGCAGGCCGGACTCGGTGGCGCTCGCGCCGTCGACCATCTGGAGGAAGGTCGGCAGATAGCTGGCGGCCCCGAAGAGGCCGACGCCGACGACCATGCCGATGAGCGAGGTGAGGTTGAAGACCGCGTCGCGGAACAGGCGCGGCGGGATGATCGGTTCCGGGGCGCGCCGCTCCACGACGAGGAAGAGCAGGCCCGTCACGACGGCGCCGGCGCCCAGGCCGAGGATGACGCGGTCGTCCCAGGCGTACCGGGTCCCGCCCCAGCTGGTGAGCAGCACCAGGCAGGTGGAGGCGGCGGCGAGCAGCAGCGCGCCGAGCACGTCGAGCCGGGCCCTGGCGGTGGGCTTGGGCAGGTGCAGCACCAGGGTGATCACGAGGAGGGTGACCAGGCCGAACGGCACGTTGAAGTAGAAGCACCAGCGCCAGGAGGCGTGGTCGGTGAAGAAGCCGCCGAGCAGCGGGCCGGCCACCGAGGCGAGGCCGAAGGCGGCGCCGATGAGGCCCATGTAGCGGCCGCGCTGCCGGGGCGGCACGATGTCCGCGATGATCGCCTGGACGCCGATCATGAGGCCGCCGGCGCCCATGCCCTGGAGGGCGCGGAAGGCGATGAGCTGGTCCATCGTCCGCGACCACCCGGCGAGCGCGGAGCCGACGACGAAGACGACGATGGCGAACTGGAAGACGCCCTTGCGCCCGAAGAGGTCACCGAGCTTGCCGTAGACGGGCAGGGTGATGGTGGAGGTGAGCAGGTAGGCGGTGATCGCCCAGGACATCCGGTCCAGGCCGTGCAGCTCACCGACGATCTTGGGGAGCGCGGTGGCGACGATCATCTGCTCCAGGGCGGCGAGCAGCAGGGCGAGCATCAGCCCGCAGAAGACCAGGCGCACGTGGCGCGGGCCCAGCTCGCGCGCGGGCGGGCCGGGCGCCGGGGGCGGCTGCTGCCCCGCTTCCCGTGCGCCGGGGGCCGGGGCCGCCTCTTCGCCCCGCCCCGCGGCCTTCACCAGCGTCGTCCCACCCACGTACCGCTCCCCTCGTCGCGCCTGCGCCGCCTGCTTTCTCGCATTGCGCGACAACGGTGAGCAAGCGCGACGAGTCGGCCTTTTCCCGGGCTACGCGGGCGTATGCGCCGGTCGGAGCCCTACGGCGTACAACGGAGCCGAACAGAAGACCACTCGAAACGGTGAGCGTGAAAAGCTACTTCTCCACCTCGGCGGCGAGGTTGGCGAGGACCGTGTCGTAGATCCGGCCGAGGCCCTTGGGGGCGAAGGTCCGCTCGAAGAAGCCCCCGATACCGCCCGCGCCGTTCCACACGCTGGTGACGACCACCCGTGCCTTGCCCTCGCCGGCCGGGGTGACCCGCCACGTCGTGACCATGGAGGAGTTGCGGTCCTTCTCGACCAGCTCGCCGTCGGTGGGCTCGGTGACCTCCAGGAGGCAGTCGCGGATCCGCTTGCTGGTGGCCTGGAGCTTCCAGTGGACGAGGGTGCCCTCGCCGTCGCCGCCCTCGCGCACCTCGTACTCGCTGAAGTGCTCCGAAAGGATCTTTTCGCGCGTGCCGTTGTAGTCGGCCAGTGCGTCGAAGACGTCGTCCGGCTGTGCCGCGATGATCCGCTCCGTGGTCGCCTCGACCTGCGCCATTGCTTCCTCCAGCACTTGGTTTCTCGGGGAGTTCAGGGAGAGCCAACCACCCTGCGCTCCGGCCCCCCAAATCGGGTCCCCGCCAAGGGCGCGCTCAGCCCGGCAGGAGGCGCAGCGAGACCCACAGCGCGAGGGTCGAAAGGGCGAGGGCGGCGGGCGTGGTGAGCAGGCCGAGGACGGTGAACTCCCTGAGCCCGACGCGGTGTTGGTGCTGATGGGCGATGCGGCGCCAGAGCAGGGTGGCGAGGGACCCGGCGTAGGTGAGGTTGGGCCCGATGTTCACGCCGATGAGCACGGCGAGGACCGCGCCGGGACCGGAGGGCGCGGCCAGCGGGACCAGGGCGAGGACGGCCGGCAGGTTGTTGATGACGTTGGCGAGGAGCGCGGCGAGGGCCGCGGTGCCCAGCAGCGCGGGCAGGGCGGTGCCGTCGGGCAGCACCCGCCCGAGCGCGTCGCCGAGGCCGTTGTCGACCACGGCCCGCACGACGACGCCGAGAGCGAGGACGAAGGCGAGGAACGGCAGCGAGGTGGCGCGCACGAGCGCGGCGGGGGTCGTGCGCCGCCGCACGAGGGCGCGCACGGCGAGCACGCCCGCGCCGGCCGCGGCGGCCCAGGCCGGATCGACGCCGAGGGTGGAGGCGACCGCGAACCCGGCGAGCGTCGCCGCGACGGTCACCAGGGCGAAGCGCGGCATCCGCGGGGGCTCCCCGCTCTCGTCGGCGTCGGTCGGGGCGTCGAGGTCGGCGGCGAAGAAGCGCCGGAAGACGGCGTACTCGACCGCGATCGCGACCAGCCACGGCAAGGTCATCAGGAGCGCGAAGCGCGTGAAGCTCAGGCCGGTGGCGGTGAACGCGAGGAGGTTCGTCAGGTTGGAGACCGGGAGCAGCAGGGACGCGGTGTTCGAGAGGTGGGCGCTCGCGTAGACGTGCGGCCGGGGCCGGGCGCCCATGCGGGTGGCGGTGGCGAAGACCACCGGGGTGAGCAGGACCACGGTGGCGTCCAGGCTCAGCGCCGCGGTGATCACCGAGGCCAGGCCGAAGACGGCGGCGAGCAGTCGGCGGGGCCGCCCGCCGGCCCGGCGCGCCATCCAGGTGCCGCAGGCGTGGAAGAGCCCCTCGTCGGCGCAGAGCTTGGCGAGCACGAGCACGGCGGCCAGGAAGCCGATCACCGGCCCGAGCCGGGCCGCCTCGTCGCGCACGTCGGCCGTCGTGATCGCGCCGGCCGCGATCACGACGGCGGCGGCCGGTACGGCGAAGACGGCCTCGGGGCGCCCGAAGGGACGCACGACGGCACAGATCAGGACGACGGCCAGGGCGGCGACGGACAGGAACTCGACGGGCATGCGTCCGATCATGCATCGTGCGTTCGCCCCGCCCGTCACCGGACCCGGCGATTCCGCTAGTGCGTGTCAGCGATCGGGCGGGACGCCGCCGGCGCGGTGGCGCGGAAGCGGGCGGTCGTGCCGTCGTCGCTCCAGCGGTGCAGCCCGGCCTTTTCGAGGACGCGGACGGATGCCGGGTTGGCGAGTTCCACCTCGGCGTGGACCGCGGTGATGTCCGGCGAGGCCAGGGCGTACGCGACGAGGGCGCGGGCGGCCTCCGAGGCGTGGCCGAGGCCGCGTCGGGAGGCGACGACGCCGTAGCCCAACTCCACGGAGCCCTCGTCCGGCGGCAGGAACAGGCTGATGGAACCGACCACCAGACCGCTCTCCCGTTCGACGATCAGCCGGTGGCCGTACGTGCCCGGGTCACCGGCCGCACCGGAGCCCCCGGCGATCTGCTCCGCGACGACGCCCGCGATCACGCGGTCGCCCTCCGCGGGGAAGTCCGGCGCCCACCCCGGCGACCGGCGGCCGGCGAGGACGTCGGCGACCTCGCCGCGCGACCAGGCCCGCAGGACGAGGCGCTCGGTGACCGGCTCGGCGGGGACGCGGGATCGGGCCGAGGAAGCCGAGGGAGCTGAGGGAGCCGAGGAAGAGGCAGCAGAAGAGCGAGAAGAGGACACGCGACACTCCAGGTCGTTTCGGGGACGACCGGGCCGCTCGTGGTGAGCCCTGCTTCTGTCAGGCTCGCGCGACCCGGACAAGGGCATGGCGACGAAGCGTCCGGCGGGCCATATTCATCGACCTCCCTCGTCGTCGCGGGTCGTCGCGCGGGTCGCGCTTGACGGGACGCTATCAAATCTCGGTGCGCAGACCTCCGGGTCGCACGATCAAGGGAACATGTGTTCTATTCTGGGGTCAGTGCTACCGAGGAGGCGTCATGCGCTGGGAGAATCTCTCCGACGGGCCGCGTCAGGGCACCGCCGATCCCGCGCTGTTCGGCGCGGACGCGGTGACGACGCGGACCTTCGACACCCCCGAGTTCGCCGGGATCACCTTCCACGAGATCCGGGCCCGCTCGATCGTGAACCGCGTGCCGGGTGCCTCCCGCATGCCGTTCGAATGGACGGTCAACCCGTACCGGGGCTGCACGCACGCGTGCGTCTACTGTTTCGCCCGCAAGACCCACAGCTATCTGGACCTGGACACCGGCCTCGGGTTCGACAGCCAGATCGTCGTCAAGGTCAACGCCGCCGAGCTGCTGCGGCGCCAGCTGGCCTCGCCCCGCTGGCACGGCGACCACATCGCCATGGGCACGAACGTCGACTGCTACCAGCGGGCCGAGGGCCGCTACCGCCTCATGCCGGGGATCATCGAGGCGCTGCGCGAGAGGGGCAACCCCTTCTCCATCCTGACGAAGGGCACGCTGATCCTGCGCGACCTCGATCTGCTGCGGCAGGCCGCCGCGGTGACCGATGTCGGCATCTCCGTCTCCGTCGGCTTCATCGACCAGGAGCTGTGGCGCACCGTCGAGCCGGGCACGCCCGCCCCCGAGCGGCGCCTGGACGTCGTGCGCACCCTGACCGGCCACGGCATCGACTGCGGGGTCCTGATGGCGCCGGTCATCCCCTTCCTCGGCGACCACCCCGATCAGCTGCGCGCCACGGTGCGGGCCATCGCCGCGTCGGGGGCGACCTCCGTGACACCGCTCGTCCTGCACCTGCGGCCCGGCGCCCGGGAGTGGTTCATGGCGTGGGTGGGCACACACCACCCCCACCTGGTGCGGCGCTACGAGCGGCTGTACGCGGAAGGCGCCTACGCCCCCAAGTGGTACCAGCGGCGCATCACACGGCAGGTGCACGAACTGGCGGAGGAGTTCGGCATCGGTCCCACGCGCGCGAGTGCCCCACGCCGCGTACGGGCACCCGAGGAGCCCGCGGCCGGGCCCACGCAGCTCACGCTGCTGTAGGCGGCGGGGCCGCCGCGGCACCGGCGTGCTCCTTTCAGGTAGTTCATCGGCGCAACCGCACCCCGTCGCCGTGATGTCCGGGACGATGCGCCAGAGGTCGTGGCGGGCACGGCCCGCACCCTCGCACTGGGAAGCCGATGAAGAAAAGCGCCATCGCCCTCTGTTCCCTCACCGCGCTCACCGCGCTCGTGGGGCCGGCCGTCGCCGCGCCACCCCTTGCCGAGCGGGCGCGCGCCGCGCACGCCCCGCTCGCGTGGCAGGCGTGCTCCACGAAGGCCCACCCCTCGCTGCAATGCGCCTCGCTGAAGGTCCCGCTCGACCACAGGGAGCCGGACGGCGAGCAGATCACCCTCGCCCTGTCGCGCGTACCGCACACCGCGGACACGTTCCAGGGGCCGCTTCTGGTGAACCCGGGCGGTCCGGGGGCCGGCGGCCTCGCCATGGCCGGCTTCGTGGCGAACGCGCTGCCGAAGAACGTGGCCGCGCAGTACGACGTCATCGGCTTCGACCCACGCGGCGTCGGCCGGAGCAGGCCGGCCCTCAACTGCCGCCCCGGGCACTTCGCCCCCGTCCGGCCCGACAGCCTTCCGCGCACGCCCGCGCTGGAGCGGGCCAACCTCGACCGGGCCCGCGCCTTCGCCCGGGGATGCGCATCGAAGCACGGGCACGTCCTGCCGTTCATCGACACGGTGAGCACGGTGCAGGACATGGACGCGATCCGCGCGGCCCTCGGCGCCGAGCGGCTCAACTACTTCGGCTACTCGTACGGCACCTACCTGGGTGCCGTCTACGGAAAGCTGTACCCGCACCGGGTGCGCCGCATGGCGCTGGACTCGCTGGTCGACCCCACGGGCGTCTGGTACGAGGGGAACCTGCGCCAGGATCACGCCTTCGACGCCCGCCACAAGGCGCTCATGGCCTGGATCGCCCGGCACGACGCGGCGTACGGACTGGGCAAGGACCCCGCCGGGATCGAGGCCAAGTGGTACGCGATGCGCGACGCGCTCGCCCGGAAACCCGCGGGCAAGAAGGTGGGCGCCGCCGAACTGGAGGACACCTTCATGCCCGGGGGCTACTTCAACGGCTACTGGCCGCGCCTGGCCGAGGCGTTCGCCGCGTACACGAACGACAAGGACGCCGGTCCGCTCCTCAGGGCGTACGAGAGCCTCGGCGCCACCGACGCGGCGGGCGAGAACAGCTACAGCGTCTATACGGCCATCCAGTGCCGCGACGCGCTGTGGCCCCACTCCTGGGAGACGTGGCGCGAGGACAACGCCCGGACGCACGCCAAGGCACCGTTCTCCACCTGGAACAACGCCTGGTACAACGCGCCGTGCGCCTTCTGGCCCACGTACCACCTCAGCCAGCCCGACGTCTCCAACTCCGCCCTCCCGCCGGTCCTGTTGCTCCAGGCCACCGACGACCCCGCCACGCCGTACGAGGGCGCCGTCACCCTGCACCGCAAGCTGGGCGGCTCCCGCCTCGTGGTCGAGCGGGGCGGCGGCAACCACGGCGTCTCACTGCGCGGGAACGACTGCCTCGACCGGCACTTGACGGCCTATCTGGCGAGCGGCGAAGTACCGGACGGGGGCGGCGCGCCGACCGCCGAGGCGGACGCCGTGTGCGACGCGCCGCCCGAGCCGAAGCCGGCCCGCGCCGGGCACGGCCCCGCCGGCGGCGGGCGCGGGGCGTCGGCGGTGCCGTGGCCCATCATGCGGGTCCGGGCGGACTGACCCACGTCGGCGCCCCGGCGCGCGGCGGGCCCGGCAGGCCGTCGGGGGAGGGCGCCGGGCCCGCCTCACTCCGGCAGTCGCGCCAGTGCCGCCGCCGCTGCCGCCGCCAGGCGGGGGTGGGCCCGGGCGTCGCTCAGCACCGGGCGGGCCCGGGCGTCACCCAGGGCGCCGAGGCCCTCCACGCAGGCGAGGGCGATCTTGCCGTAGGGGTCGTGCGGGGCGAGCCTGCGGCGCAGGGTGGTGATCAGCGCCGGGGCCGACTCGGGGGCGCGCAGCTCCGTGAGCAGCCGCACCGGGTGGAGGGCGTAGGCGACACGGAGTTCGTTCGTCGCGAGGGCCGCGGCCGCGCGGGCGGTGCGCGGGTCGCCGAGGCGGGCCAGGGCGTGGGCCGCGGCGGCGCAGCGCGGCGGATCCCGGTGGTTGAGGAAGAGGACGAGCGACTCGAAGGCCCTGCGGTCACCGGCGACACCGAGCCGCACCGCCGCCAACTCCCGCGCCCACAGCGGGCGGCCGGGTGAGACCAGTACGTCGGCCAGCTCGTCGAGGTCGCCGGTCGCGGCCAGCTTCTCGTACTCCCGCGAGGCCCCCGCCTCACGGCGTAAACGCTCCACTACCGTGCGCAACTCCTCATCCATGGCCGCGAGCCTAAGCCTTACCCGCCGGTCGCGACGTAGATCACAGAGGTCGGGGATCGGGACGGGCTGGCGCGCTCGTTACCCGGCGGTTAATCTCATGTGAGCGGGGCACACTCCCCGTGAGCACCTCCTCATGACGGCCTGGTGACGCAGCCGTCATGGATGCAAGTCGGTTCGGTACCGCGGGTATCCCGGATCTTCCGGTTATCCGCCCCAGTACGGCATGGCTCCGGGACAGAGCCGGCCGACCTCACCGGGCGTGGGCGCAGCGACGCCGCCCGGACACGACACCCGCCTTCCCGCACGCCCCGCGACAGTCACGTGTCCGCGTGCGCCCCTCAGTCGTCACTCTCTTACCAGGAGTCCACGCATGGACACTCCCCTGAACACGGTCGCCGTCATCGGTCTGGGCACCATGGGCACCGGAATCGCCGAGGTCCTGGCCCGCGCGGGCCGCGAGGTCATCGGCATCGACATCAGCCAGGCGGCGGCCACGCGGGCGGTGGCGTCCCTGGAGGCCTCCACCGCGCGCGCCGTGCGCCGCGAGAAGCTCACCGACGAGGAGCGGCGCGACATCCTCGCCCGCTTCCGCACCTTCACCGACCCACGGGCCGCGGCCGAGGCCGATCTGGTGATCGAGGTCGTCCCGGAGTCGTACGAGATCAAGCAGCAGGTCATCCGGGAGCTGGACGGCGTGGTGCGCCCCGAGACGATCATCGCGACCGGCACCAACGCGCTGTCCGTGACCCGGCTGGCCGCCGAATCGGCTCGCCCCGAGCGTGTGTTGGGCCTGCACTTCTTCAACCCGGCGCCCGCGATGAAGCTCGTCGAGGTCGTCTCGTCCGTGCTGACCTCCCCCGCCGCCGTCGCCTCGGTGACCGAGCTGGCGCAGGCCCTCGGCAAGGAGCCGGTCGCGGTCGGCGACCGGCCCGGCTTCGTCGCCGACGGGCTGCTCTTCGGCTACCTCAACCAGGCCGCCGCGATGTACGAGGCGAAGTACGCCTCCCGCGAGGACATCGACGCGGCGATGCGGCTGGGCTGCGGTCTGCCGATGGGCCCGCTCGCGCTGCTCGACCTGATCGGCGTGGACACGGCCCGTACGGTCCTCGAGGCCATGTACGCCGAGTCGCACGACCGGCTGCACGCGCCCGCGCCGATCCTCAAGCAGCTCAGCGAGGCCGGCCTGACCGGCCGCAAGACGGGCCGCGGCTTCTACACCTACGCCGCGCCCGGCAGCGCGGACGTGGTGCCCGACGCCCTGACCCCGCTGGCGGGCGAGGGACGCGTCGAGGGCCGCCCGGTGCGCTCCGTGGGCGTCGCCGGTTCGGGGACGATGGCGTCCGGCATCGCGGAGGTCTTCGCCAAGGCCGGCTACGACGTGGTCCTCGCCGCCCGCACCGACGAGAAGGCGCAGACGGCCAAGGCCCGGATCGGCAAGTCCCTCGCGCGCTCCGTGGACAAGGGAAGGATGACGGCCGAGGCCGCCGCCCTGACGCTGGAGCGGATCACCCCGGCCGGGTCCTACGAGGCGTTCGCCGACGTGGATCTGGCGCTGGAGGCGGTCGCCGAGGACCTGGAGGTCAAGCAGCAGCTCTTCCAGGCGCTCGACAAGGTCTGCAAGCCGGGCGCGATCCTCGCGACCACGACGTCCTCGCTGCCGGTGGTGGCCTGCGCCCGCGCCACCACGCGCCCGCGCGACGTGATCGGCATGCACTTCTTCAACCCGGCCCCGGCGATGAAGCTGGTCGAGGTGGTCCGCACCGTGCTGACCGCGGACGACGTGCACGCCACGGTCCGCGAGGTGTGCGCACGCGTCCGCAAGCACCCGGTGGACTGCGGCGACCGCGCCGGCTTCATCGTGAACGCGCTGCTGTTCCCCTACCTCAACAACGCGATCAAGATGGTCCAGGAGCACTACGCCTCGCTCGACGACATCGACGCCGCGATGAAGCTCGGCGGCGGCTACCCCATGGGGCCCTTCGAGCTCCTGGACGTCGTCGGCCTGGATGTCTCGCTGGCCATCGAGAAGGTGCTGCACCGCGAGTTCCGCGACCCGGGGCTGGCCCCGGCGCCGCTGCTCGAACACCTGGTGGCCGCGGGCTGCCTCGGCCGCAAGACGGGCCGTGGCTTCCGCGAATATGCCCGGCGCTGAGCCGGCCGGAGGGCGTCTGGGGGCGCGGGCGGACTGGGGCGGGCTGCTCGGGCCCTCAAGCGGCCCCGTCCCTCCGGAGCACCGCACCGCGCGTATGCAGTACGTTCGTGGCATGTCCAAGGCCGCCAAGTCCTCGCGCACGCCCGCCACGCCCGACGCCCCGGAGAGCGCCGCGGGCAGCCGTGCCGCCGCCCAACGGCTCAAGATGCGCAGGGAGCTGGCGGCCGCGGCCATGGAGCTGTTCGCGACCAAGGGGTACGAGGCGACGACGGTCGACGAGATCGCCGCGGCCGCCGGCGTCGCCCGCCGGACCTTCTTCCGGCACTTCCGCTCCAAGGAAGAGGCGATCTTCCCGGACCACGACGACACCTTGATCCGCGCGGAGGCGGTGCTCAACGCGGCGCCTCCGCACGAGCACCCGCTGGACACGGTGTGCCGCGGCATCAAGGAGGTCATGAAGATGTACGCGGCCTCCCCCGCGGTCTCCGTGGAGCGCTACCGCCTCACCCGCGAGGTCCCCACGCTCCGCGAGCGCGAGATCGCCTCGGTGGCCCGCTACGAGAGGCTCTTCACCCGCTATCTCCTCGGCCACTTCGACGAGCACGCCCACCACGACGGCAACGACGACCCGCTGCTCGCCGAGGTGGCCGCCTCCGCGGTGGTCACCGCCCACAACCACGTCCTGCGGCGCTGGCTGCGGGCGGGCGGGCAGGGCGACGTGGAGACCCAGCTGGACCACGCCTTCGCGATCGTGCGGCGCACCTTCGGCACGGGCATCGGCGCCGGGCGCGACTCCCTGCCCCCGGCGGGCGCGCCGACGGCGTCCGCACAGGGTGAGGTCCTGGTCACGGTGGCACGGACGGACGCCCCGTTGGACGAGGTCATGCGGACCATCGAGAAGGCGCTCAGAGAGCGTGCGTCTTAGCCCTTTTTGCCTAGTTCGTCCTGAGCTTTTGAGGGGCCGCTACCGGCTGGTAGCGGCCCCTTCGTCATGCAGTCACCCCCTCTGACCTGCACTGATCGATCATCGGTCAAAAATTAGTGGCACCCAGTGTCTTGCCGACTGGCACGCGGTGCCATACGTTGATGTTGTCCGGGCGGCCGGTGTACAGAGATCCTCCGTACACCGGCTGTCCCCGCAAGCCCCGGCTTGTGCGCCCGGACGCCTGCGTCACAGGCACCTCCCACGCCCCACCAAGGCGTCGCCGAGCACCACCCTTCGCCGAACCGACGGCACACCTCCCCCGCACCACCAGCACCCCGACGCAACCCTCAAGCAGCGCTACCGCAAAGCGCTTCTTCGCCGGAGGCAACACCGTGAAGGAAATCCTGGACGCGATCCAGTCGCAGGACGCCAAGTCCGCCGACTTCGCCGCTCTCCCCCTGCCCGACTCGTACCGCGCGATCACCGTGCACAAGGACGAGACGGAGATGTTCGCCGGTCTGGAGACCCGCGAGAAGGACCCGCGCAAGTCGATCCACCTGGACGACGTGCCGGTCCCCGAACTCGGCCCCGGCGAGGCCCTGGTGGCCGTCATGGCCTCCTCCGTGAACTACAACTCCGTGTGGACCTCGATCTTCGAGCCGGTCTCCACCTTCAGCTTCCTGGAGCGCTACGGCCGCCTCAGCGAGCTGACCAAGCGCCACGACCTGCCCTACCACATCATCGGCTCCGACCTGGCCGGCGTCGTGCTGCGCACCGGCCCCGGCGTGAACTCCTGGAAGCCCGGTGACGAGGTCGTCGCGCACTGCCTGAGTGTCGAGCTGGAGTCGAGCGACGGCCACAACGACACGATGCTCGACCCCGAGCAGCGCATCTGGGGCTTCGAGACCAACTTCGGCGGCCTGGCCGAGATCGCGCTGGTCAAGTCCAACCAGCTGATGCCCAAGCCGGACCACCTGAGCTGGGAGGAGGCCGCCTCCCCCGGCCTGGTGAACTCCACCGCCTACCGCCAGCTGGTCTCCCGCAACGGCGCCGGCATGAAGCAGGGCGACAACGTCCTGATCTGGGGCGCGAGCGGTGGACTCGGTTCGTACGCCACGCAGTTCGCCCTGGCCGGCGGCGCCAACCCCATCTGTGTGGTCAGCAGCCCCCAGAAGGCGGAGATCTGCCGCGCCATGGGCGCCGACGCGATCATCGACCGCAACGCCGAGGGCTACAAGTTCTGGAAGGACGAGCGCACCCAGGACCCCAAGGAATGGAAGCGCTTCGGCAAGCGCATCCGTGAACTGACCGGCGGCGAGGACATCGACATCGTCTTCGAGCACCCCGGCCGCGAGACCTTCGGCGCCTCCGTCTACGTCACCCGCAAGGGCGGCACCATCACCACCTGCGCCTCGACCTCGGGCTACATGCACGAGTACGACAACCGCTACCTGTGGATGTCCCTCAAGCGCATCATCGGCTCCCACTTCGCCAACTACCGCGAGGCGTGGGAGGCCAACCGCCTGATCGCCAAGGGCAAGATCCACCCCACGCTCTCCAAGGTGTACTCCCTGGAGGACACCGGCCAGGCCGCCTACGACGTGCACCGCAACCTCCACCAGGGCAAGGTCGGCGTCCTCGCCCTCGCCCCCCAGGAGGGCCTCGGCGTGCGCAACCCGGAGAAGCGGGCGAAGCACATCGACGCCATCAACCGCTTCCGCAACGTCTGAACGCCCTAAGGAGCAGCGGGACATGACAGAGCGCCAGAAGGACCGGCCGTGGCTCATGCGGACGTACGCCGGTCATTCCACGGCGGAGGCGTCCAACGAGTTGTACCGGCGCAACCTCGCCAAGGGTCAGACGGGCCTGTCGGTCGCGTTCGACCTGCCCACCCAGACCGGCTACGACCCCGACCACATCCTCGCCCGCGGCGAGGTCGGCCGGGTCGGCGTACCGGTCTCCCACCTCGGCGACATGCGACGGCTGTTCCAGGACATCCCCCTGGAGCAGATGAACACCTCGATGACGATCAACGCCACCGCCATGTGGCTGCTGGCGCTCTACCAGGTGGTCGCGGAGGAGCAGGGCGCGGACATCACCAAGCTCCAGGGGACGACGCAGAACGACATCGTCAAGGAGTACCTCTCGCGCGGGACGCACGTCTTCCCGCCGGTGCCCTCCCTGCGTCTGACCACCGACATGATCACGTACACGGTGGCCCACCTCCCCAGGTGGAACCCCATCAACATCTGCAGCTACCACCTCCAGGAGGCGGGGGCCACACCGGTCCAGGAGATCGCGTACGCGATGTCCACCGCCATCGCGGTTCTCGATGCCGTACGCGACTCCGGGCAGGTTCCCGAGGAGAAGTTCGGGGACGTCGTGGCCCGCATCTCCTTCTTCGTGAACGCGGGTGTCCGCTTCATCGAGGAGATGTGCAAGATGCGGGCGTTCGGGCGGATCTGGGATCAGGTCACGCGCGAGCGGTACGGCATCGAGAACCCCAAACAGCGCCGTTTCCGCTACGGCGTGCAGGTCAACTCCCTCGGTCTGACCGAGGCACAGCCCGAGAACAACGTGCAGCGCATCGTGCTCGAAATGCTGGCGGTCACGCTCTCCAAGGACGCACGCGCGCGTGCCGTGCAGCTTCCGGCCTGGAACGAGGCGCTGGGTCTGCCGAGGCCCTGGGACCAGCAGTGGTCCCTACGCATCCAGCAGGTCCTCGCGCACGAGAGCGACCTGCTGGAGTACGAGGACATCTTCGACGGCTCGCACGTCGTGGAGGCCAAGGTCGCCTCCCTGGTCGAGGAGTCCCTCGCGGAGATGGACCGCATCGAGCGGATGGGCGGCGCGATGGCCGCCGTCGAGTCGGGCTACCTGAAGTCCCAGCTCGTCTCCTCGCACGCCGAGCGCCGGGCGCGCATCGAGTCCGGCGAGGAGAAGATCGTCGGTGTGAACTCCTACGAGTCGACCGAGCCGAGTCCGCTCACCGCGGACCTGGACGGGGCGATCATGACGGTCGACCCGGCGGTCGAGGCGCGCGTGGTGAGCGCCCTCAAGGACTGGCGCGACAACCGCTACCAGCCGCCGTTCAACCACCCCCGCCCGTGCAAGGCCCTGGAGCGGCTCAAGGAAGTCGCCGCGGGGACGGGCAACCTCATGGAGGCCACCCTGGAGTGCGCGCGCGCCGGTGTGACGACCGGCGAGTGGGCCGGCGCCCTGCGGGAGGTCTTCGGCGAGTTCCGGGCGCCCACGGGCGTCTCCAGCGCTCCGGTGGCCGTCACCGCCGAGGCGGGCACGCCGCTCGCCCTGGTCCGCGAGAAGGTCGCCAGGACGGCCGCGGACCTCGGCGTCGGCAAGCTGCGCTTCCTGGTCGGCAAGCCGGGTCTCGACGGCCACTCCAATGGCGCCGAGCAGATCGCGGTGCGCGCGCGTGACGCCGGTTTCGAGGTGGTCTACCAGGGGATCAGGCTCACGCCCGAGCAGATCGTCGACGCGGCGCTCGCCGAGGACGTGCACGCGGTGGGCCTGTCCATCCTCTCCGGGTCGCACGCCGAACTCGTGCCGGACGTCCTGGTGCGCCTGCGCGAGGCGGGGGCGCGCGACATCCCCGTCATCGCGGGCGGCATCATCCCCCACAGCGACGCCGAGGACCTGTTGGCGGCGGGTGTCGCCGCCGTCTTCACGCCCAAGGACTTCGGCATCACGGAGATCATCGGCCGTATCGTCGACGAGATCCGGAAAGCGAACAAGCTCGACCCTCTGGAGGTCCCCGCATGACCCACCCCGTGAACCGGCTGCGCCCCCGCCGCTCGTGTCTGGCGGTCCCCGGCTCGAACCCGCGCTTCCTGGAGAAGGCCCAGGGCCTGCCGGCCGACCAGGTCTTCCTCGACCTGGAGGACGCCTGCGCGCCGCTCGCCAAGCCGGAGGCCCGGCACACCATCGTCAAGTTCCTCAACGAGGGCGACTGGACGGGCAAGACGCGGGTCGTGCGCGTCAACGACTGGACGACCGAGTGGACGTACCGCGACGTCGTGACCGTCGTCGAGGGCGCGGGCCAGAACCTCGACTGCATCATGCTGCCGAAGGTGCAGACGGCCGATCAGGTCGTCGCCCTCGACCTGCTGCTCACCCAGATCGAGAAGACGGTCGGCCTGGAGGTCGGCAAGATCGGCATCGAGGCGCAGATCGAGAACGCGCGCGGCCTCAACAACGTCAACGCCATCGCCGAGGCCTCCCCGCGCGTGGAGACGATCATCTTCGGCCCGGCCGACTTCATGGCCTCCATCAACATGAAGTCCCTGGTCGTCGGCGAGCAGCCGCCCGGCTACCCCGCGGACGCCTACCACTTCATCCTGATGAAGATCCTGATGGCCGCCCGCGCCAACAACCTCCAGGCGATCGACGGTCCCTACCTCCAGATCAAGAACGTCGACGGCTACCGCGAGGTCGCGAACCGCGCCGCCGCGCTCGGCTTCGACGGCAAGTGGGTCCTGCACCCCGGCCAGGTGGAGGCCGCCAACGAGGTCTTCTCGCCCTCGCAGGAGGACTTCGACCACGCCGAGCTGATCCTGGACGCGTACGAGTACTACACGTCCGAGGCGGGCGGCAAGAAGGGCTCGGCGATGCTCGGCGACGAGATGATCGACGAGGCCAGCCGGAAGATGGCGCTGGTCATCTCTGGGAAGGGCCGTGCGGCCGGAATGACCCGCACGTCCACGTTCGAGGCCCCGGAGGCGTAAGACACCATGCAGTTCGGCCGCACCTACGAAGAGTTCGAAGTCGGCGCCGTGTACAAGCACTGGCCCGGAAAGACGGTCACCGAGTACGACGACCACCTCTTCTGCCTGCTCACCATGAACCACCACCCCCTCCACATGGACAGCAACTATGCGGAGAAGACGACCGACTTCGGCAAGAACGTCGTCGTGGGCAACTACATCTACTCGCTGCTCCTCGGCATGTCCGTGCCCGACGTCTCCGGCAAGGCCATCGCCAACCTGGAGGTCGAGTCGCTCAAGCACGTGGCGCCGACCTTCCACGGCGACACGATCTACGGCGAGACGACGGTCCTGGACAAGACTCCCTCGAAGTCCAAGAGCGACCGCGGGATCGTCTACGTGGAGACCAAGGGGTACAAGCAGGACGGCACCCTGGTCTGCGTGTTCCGCCGCAAGGTGATGGTGCCCACCGAGACGTACATCAAGGAGCGCGGCGGCGAGCAGCCCGGCCGCCCGGAGCCGAAGAGCCAGGAGAAGTAGCCATGAGCCGACTCGCCCAGACCGCCGGTCTCACCGACGTCCAGCAGGAGATCCTGGCCACCGTCCGGGACTTCGTCGACAAGGAGATCATCCCTGTCGCGACCGCGCTCGAACACCGTGACGAGTACCCCCAGCAGATCGTGGACGGCCTCAAGGAGTTGGGCCTGTTCGGCCTGATGATCCCCGAGGAGTACGGCGGTCTGGGCGAGTCGTTGCTCACGTACGCGCTGTGTGTCGAGGAGATAGCGCGTGGCTGGATGTCGGTCTCCGGCATCATCAACACCCACTTCATCGTCGCCTACATGCTCAAGCAGCACGGCACGCAGGAGCAGCGGGAGACCTTCCTGCCCCGGATGGCGGCCGGCGAGGTGCGCGGGGCGTTCTCCATGTCGGAGCCGGGGCTCGGCTCCGATGTGTCGGCCATCACGTCCAAGGGTGTGCGGGACGGTGACGACTACGTCCTGAACGGCCAGAAGATGTGGCTCACCAATGGCGGAACGTCCACTTTGGTAGCCGTTCTGTGCCGAAGTGACGAAGGACACCCTGAGGGCACGGCGCCCCACAAGTCGATGACGACGTTCCTCGTGGAGAAGGAGCCCGGCTTCGGCGAGGTCCGGCCCGGTCTGACCATCCCGGGCAAGATCGACAAGATGGGCTACAAGGGCGTCGACACGACCGAGCTCATCATGGACGACCTGCGAATTCCGGCCAATCGGGTGCTCGGCGGGACCACCGGTCGAGGGTTTTACCAAATGATGGACGGTGTCGAGGTCGGCCGGGTGAACGTCGCGGCGCGTGGCTGCGGCGTCGCACAGCGTGCGTTCGAACTGGGCGTCTCATACGCCCAGCAACGCCACACTTTCGGCAAGCCGATCGCCCAGCACCAGGCGATTCAGTTCAAGTTGGCCGAGATGGCCACCAAGGTCGAGGCCGCCCATGCGATGATGGTGAACGCGGCACGCAAAAAGGACTCCGGGGAGCGAAACGACCTCGAAGCAGGGATGGCGAAGTACCTCGCCTCCGAGTACTGCAAGGAAGTCGTCGAGGACGCGTTCCGGATTCACGGCGGTTACGGCTTCTCGAAGGAGTACGAGATCGAGCGCCTCTACCGGGAGGCGCCGATGCTGCTGATCGGTGAAGGTACCGCCGAGATCCAGAAAATGATCATTGGTCGTCGACTGCTCGAAGAGTATCGGTTCCAGGGCTAGATGCCCGGTTTGGGGCGTTTTCTTCGCGAAGAAGATCACACCCTGTCAACACTCTTCAGCCGTCGACTCGGCTTCCTCGCTTGCCCAGTTGCGGCTCGCAACCGATACCATCCGGAGAAAGCCGCCGTCCCCCGTATCACCGCGCGGCATCATCCGCTACGAAGGTCATCCATGCCCCACAGCCAAACCTCTGCACCACGCGACGGCATTCTTCAGGGACGCCTTGCTCGCGGAGCATCGCCGTGGCTCCTGCCGACCGTCGCCACCGCGGCACTCAGCCTCGTCCGCGCGCGCCGCTCCAAGGGCGCCGCGGCCGTCGCCGTCCCCGTCACCGCTCTGGCGGCGGGAATGCTGTGGTTCTTCCGCGACCCCGAGCGCGAGATCGCTCAGGGCCGGGTCATCTCCCCCGCCGACGGCGTGGTGCAGAGCATCATGCCGTGGAAGGACGGGCGCACCCGCGTCGCCATCTTCATGAGCCCGCTGAACGTCCACGTCAACCGCGCTCCCCTCGCGGGCACGGTGACGTCCGTGGAACACATCCCCGGCGGGTTCGTCCCGGCGTTCAACAAGGAGAGCGAGAACAACGAACGCGTTGTCTGGCACTTCGACACCGAGCTCGGCGACATCGAGATGATCCAGATCGCGGGCGCGGTCGCCCGGCGCATCGTGCCCTACGTGCCCCAGGGCACGAAGGTGGAGCAGGGCGAGCGGATCGGCCTGATCCGCTTCGGCTCGCGCGTCGACATCTACCTCCCCGAGGGTGTCGAGGTGGACGTCGAGGTCGGGCAGAAGACCGTGGCAGGGGTGACTCGCATTGACCGTGGTTGATCCCGAGACACAGGCCGGCTGGGTGCCGGAGGCGGGGATGCGGGACGACGCGTCCATCGACGGCGACGAGATGCCGCTGTCCATGCGCCTGTCGATAGCGGACACCCTCACGCTCGGCAACGCCACGTGCGGGTTCATGGCGGTGTACTTCACCACCACGGGCATCCTCATCCCGTACGTCCAGGGCAGCACCGAGAGCGGCATGGCGCGGCACTCCGCCGCGACCGCCGTGATCCTCATGCTCTGCGCGGCCGTCTTCGACCTCTTCGACGGGCTCGTGGCCCGCAAGCTGCGGTCCTCGCCGATGGGCGCCGAGCTGGACAACCTCTCGGACCTGATCAGCTTCGGTCTGGCCCCGGCGTACTTCGTGCTCGTCTACGGCATGGTCGCCGACGACGCGCACCAGCGGGTGGCGGCGGTGGGTGCGATCGTGGTGCTCCTGGCGGTGGTGCTGCGGCTCGCGCGGTTCAGTTGCGTGACCGTGAAGGACGGCACCTTCCAGGGCATGCCCTCGCCCTTCGGGGCGCTGACGGTCGTCTCGATCGTGCTCCTGGAGCTGCCCTTCGTGGCGACGCTCCTCGCGATCATCGGCACGGCGTGGCTCATGGTCAGCCGCGTGGAGTACCCGAAGCCCCGCGGCCCCCTCGCGGTGGCCATGCTCGCCTGGATCGTCGCGGCCATGGGGCTGCTCGCGGCCTGGGCGTTCGACGCGCCGGGCGGTCAGCTGCTCCTGCAGACCGGCTGCGCCCTCCAGGCGGTCCTCGGCGCGGTGATCCCGCTCTTCGCCACGGCCCGCAGGGTGAACAACTTCCGCGACAACCGGCGTGAGGCCCGTGCGGCGCAGTTGCCGTAGCGGCGCCTGTACGTGGCCCAGGGGGCCTGAACCGTATGGTTCAGGCCCCCTTTGCGTGCCGCCGTTGATCGCCCTTCGGGCTCGTCCTCGAACGCCGGACAGGCTGACCTCTCAGCCCCCGGTGCTGTAACCCTTCGCCGCCTGTGACGCGCTCGGCCCGCGGACCACCTTCATGCCGCCCGTCGCCTTCTTGTCCGGCTGGAGGATCACGCTCTTTCTGGATGAGGGGGCCTTCGGGTCGGTGAAGTCCTGGGTGACGCCGAAGCCGGAGTCGAACGAGTCCAGGGTCAGCAGCGCCTTGCCGACGCCCTCGCGCGTGAGGTCCTTGTCCTCGCACGCCTTCTTCAGGGCCTCCCCGAAGACGGAGGCCGCCGTCCAGCCCGCGACGACGCCGTTGTCCAGGGAATCCTTCGGGTGGGCCTTGCGGTAGTCGGCGACGAGCTTCTTCGCCGCCGCCGTGTCCGCGCCGATGGGCAGGGTGGGCGAGGCGACGTAGTAGTTCTTCTCCAGGGCGGGGCCGGACTGCGTGGCCAGGAGCTGCGGGGCGAACGCCGAGTTGTTGCCGATGACCGGGACGTCGAAGCGGGCCGCCGCGGCGACGCCGACCAGGGACGCCGCCTGGCGCGGGCCCGCGCTGACCACGACGCCCTTGACGCCGGCCTTCTTCAGGGCGGAGACCTGGGCGGTCATGTCGTTGTCCGTCGGCTTGATCTTCTGCTCGACGACCGTGAGGCCCGCCTTCTCCGCCATGTGCTTCGAGCCCTTCAGGGCGCTCTCGCCGTAGTCGCCCTCGAAGTAGACGTGCCCGAGCCTGTCTCCCTTCTTGAGGCCCTTCTCCTTCATCAGGAAGTCGATCGCGTTGATCGTCTCCAGGTCGTACGTGGAGCCGATGACCCGTACGTACGGGCTGCCGAGCAGGTTCGCCGACCAGGCCTGGGGCAGCACCAGGCCCTTGTCCCCGGCGATGCGCTGCTTGACGGCGGCCACGAACGGCGAGCCGATGAACTGGGCGAAGCCGAGCACCTTCGGCTCCAGCTC
Organism: Streptomyces sp. NPDC031466; assembly: GCF_055581265.1. Taxonomy (NCBI): domain Bacteria; kingdom Bacillati; phylum Actinomycetota; class Actinomycetes; order Kitasatosporales; family Streptomycetaceae; genus Streptomyces; species Streptomyces sp. NPDC031466. Next base: position 169,375 of record NZ_JBVIJT010000003.1, on the reverse strand, counting down.
GGTGTAGGCGGCGACGGCCTTCTGCGGGTCGTAGCCGTGGTCGCGGACGGTCAGCTTCAGCTGGTGGCCGCAGATGCCGCCGTCCTCGTTGGCCTGGTCGACGTAGAGCTGCTGGGCCTGGGTGACGCTCTTGCCGAGGGTGGCGTAGACGCCGGTCATGTCGGTGAGCACGCCCAGGTTGATGGTCTTGCCGGAGATGCCCTCGCCGGTCTTGACCCCGCCGGCCGCCTTGCCGCCCTCGTCGCCGTCCTGGGCCTTGGAACTGCACGCCGCGAGGGCGAGGAGGGCGGCGAGCGCGGTGGTGGCCGCCGTGGCCCTGGTCAGTGCGTTCATGCTGTCTCCCCTGGAGTGGCTGGAGTGCCTGGAGTCTTTCGAGTGCCTGGAGTGGGTTTGCCGCGCCGGGCGGCGAGCCTGACCAGGCCGCCGGGCAGGAAGAGGACCACCGCCACGACGGCGGCGCCGTACAGGTACCGGGACGCCTCGCCCGGTGAGACCCCGCCGGTACCCGGGGCCGAGACGAGGGGCAGCGCGTCGCTGTAGCGGGTCAGCAGCTGCGGCAGCAGGGAGACCAGGGCGGCGCCCGCGACCGCGCCGGAGACCGAGCCGAGACCACCGATGACGATCATGGCGAGGTACTCCAGGGAGAGCGTCATGCCGAAGTAGTCGGGCACGGTCCGCTGGAAGACCAGGGCGAGCAGCACCCCGGCGAGGCCCGCGTACATCGACGACAGGACGAAGACTCCGGCGCGGTAGCGGGCCACCGGGACGCCGATGACGCCGGCGGCGACGCGGTGGTCGCGGATGGCGTTCATGGCGCGTCCGGGGCGCCCGCGCAGCACTCCCCCGGCGAACAGTCCGCAGGCCAGGAGCAGCACCAAACCCGCGTACCAGAGCTTCTCGGCGGAGCCGAACGGCACGGCGGCGACGACGGTCTCGCTGTCGTCGAAGGTGAGGCCGAAGAGGTTCAGGGGCGGTACGTCACGCCCCGTGGAGCCGCCGGTCAGGTCGTGGGCGTTGAACAGCACGTGCTGCCCGATGAAGATCAGCGCGAGGGTGGCGATGCCGAGGTAGGCGCCGCGCAGGCGGCCCGCGATGGGGCTGAAGAGCCCGCCCGCGAGCCCGGAGAGGGCCACCGCGAGCACGGCGGCGAGCCACGTCGGCAACCCGAGCCCCGTCAGGCCGTCGCCGCCGTCCCCGGCGAAGACGCAGTAGCCGTAGGCGCCGACGGCGAGGAAGAAGGCGTGCCCCATGGAGAGCTGGCCGGTCGCGCCGGTGAGGAGGTTGATGCCGATCGCGCCGATGGCCGCGGCCATCGCGAACAGGCCCGCCTGGAGCCAGAAGCGGTCCAGGTAGAAGGGCAGGGCGAGCAGCAGGAGTGTGCCGGCCGCCCAGAGGTACGTACGGCGGTCGACGGCCAGGGCGCGGCCGCGGGAGCGCACCGCGGGGGTGAGGGTGTCAGACACGGGCGAGTTCCTTCGTGCCGAAGAGCCCGGCGGGCCGGATGAGCAGGATCACGGTCATCACCAGATAGGGCGCGAGGTCCCCGAGGCCGCGGCCGAGGAAGGTCAGCTCGCTCTGGTAGCCGGTGGCGAGGGACTCGGTGACGCCGACGACGAGGCCGCCGACGAGGGCCCCGGTGGTGGAGTCCAGGCCGCCGAGGATCGCGGCGGGGAAGGCCTTCAGGGCGGCCAGCGAGGTCGCGCGCTCCAGGCCCGGCGTGGGGAAGACCGTGAGGAAGAGCGCGGCCACGGCGGCCAGCGCGCCCGCCACCGCCCACGCGCCGAGCGAGACGCGGCCGAGCCGTACGCCCATCAGGGCGGCGGTCTCGGGGCTCTCGGCGGCGGCGCGCATGGCCACGCCCCAGGAGGTGTGGCGGAAGGCGAGCAGGAAGGCGGTGATGAGCAGGGCCGCCGCGACGAACGCGGCGATCCGGGTGTGGGCGAGGGAGATCGGGCCGAGGCTCAGCACGTCGTCGCCCCAGGGGTCGCCGAGCGGCAGGACGTCGGTGCCGAGGCGCCGGGTCAGCTCGGTGGTCAGCAGGATGTCGACGCCGATGGTGACGATGGCGAGCACGCTGGGGTCGGTGCCCCGGTAGCGGCGTATGACGAGGAACTCGACGGCCGCGCCGACCACGGCGGCGCCCGCGACGCCGACGAGCAGCGCCGGCCAGAAGCCGAGGTCGTCGTGGAGGGAGGCGGTGATGTAGCCGCCCGCGAGGAGCAGTGAGGCGTGGGCGAAGTTCACCACCTCGGTGGCGCGGAAGATGACGACGAAGCCGAGGGCGATGAGCGCGTAGACGGAGCCCATCGACAGGCCGTTGAGGAGGAGTTCGGTGAAGGTGGTCATGAGCGGGCGTCCCCCTCGTCGGTCCGGCCGTCCGCGCCGTCGGTGCGGTCGCCCTCGCCGAGGTAGGCGCGGATGACGGCCGGGTCGTTCTGTACGTCGGTGGGGGTGCCGTCGGCGATGCGGCGCCCGAAGTCCAGTACGGTCACCGTGTCCGCGAGCCGCATCACCACCCCCATGTCGTGTTCCACCAGGACGATCGAGATGCCGAGGCTGTCGCGGACGCCCGCGATGACGGCGGCCGTGCGGCGCCGTTCGTCGGCGGTCATGCCCGCGACCGGCTCGTCCAGGAGCAGCAGGCGGGGCTCCATGCACAGGGCGCGGGCCAGCTCGGCGAGTTTGCGCTGACCGTAGGGCAGGGATCCGGCGGGCTGGTCGAGGCGGTGTTCCAGGCCGACGAACGCGGCGATCTCGCGGACGCGTTCGCGGTGGCGGCGCTCCTCGCGGGCCGCGGCGGGAAGCCGCAGCCCGGCGGCGACGAAACCGGTGCGGGTCAGGCGGTGGCGGCCGAGGAGCAGGCTGTCGGCGACCGTGGCGCGCGGCGGCAGGGCGAGGTTCTGGAAGATCCGGGCGACGCCGAGCCCGGCGATCTGATGCGGGCGCATGCGGGTCAGTTCGTGCTCGCCGAAGCGGACGCTGCCGCTGGTGGCGCGGTAGACGCCGGACAGGACGTTGAAGCACGTCGACTTGCCCGCGCCGTTGGGCCCGATGAGGGCGTGCACGGTGCCGGGGCGGACGGTGAAGCCGACGGCGTCCAGCGCGGTGAGCCCGGCGAAGCGGACGGTCAGGTCGCGCACCTCCAGGGGCGGTACGGGCTGTGCGGTCATCGTCGGGCCTCCCAGCGGGGCAGCGTCGGCAGGGTGCCGAGGCCCCGGTTCGCGTCGGCCGCCGCGTCCTCGTCCACCACGCCGAGGTAGCGGCGGCGCACCTCGTCGGACGCGGCCAGCTCGTCCGCCGGGCCGGCCAGGGCGACCTCGCCGACGTCGAGGACGTACGCGTGGGAGGCGAGCCGCAGCGCGATCGCGGCGTTCTGCTCCACGAGCAGCACGGAGGTGCCCTGCGCGTTGATCTCCCGGACGGTGTCGGCGATGCGGGCGGCCATCAGCGGGGCGAGGCCGAGGGACGGCTCGTCCAGGAGGAGCAGGCGCGGCGAGGCCATCAGGGCCCTGCCGACCGCGAGCATCTGCTGTTCGCCGCCGGACAGCAGCCCCGCGCGCTGGGCGGCGCGCTCGGCGAGGACGGGGAACAGCTCGTGGACGCGGCGCAGGGCGGCCGCCTTGGCGGCGCGTGGGCCGGTGGCGCCGAGCGCCCCGGCGCGCAGGTTGTCGGCGACGGTCATCCGGGCGAACACCTGCCTGCCCTCCGGGACGTGGGAGATGCCGGCGGCCACGACGCGGTCCGGCGCCCACGCGTCGACGCGGGTGCCGTCGAAGTGGACGGTGCCCGAGGTGAGCGCGCCGCCCTGGAAGGCGAGGGTGCGCGAGAGGGCGCGCAGGAGCGTCGACTTGCCCGCGCCGTTGCCGCCGAGCACGGCGACGACGGTGCCGTCCGGCACGTCCAGCGAGACGCGGCGCAGGGCGCGCACGGGGCCGTAGCCGACGGACACCTCCCGTACGGCGAGTCCGGAACCTCGTATGTCGTGACCGCCCACGTACCAGCCCTCCGTTCCGCGCGGCCGGCGGCCGTCGCGTGGCGCTCACCCCAGCACCGCGGGAGCGGCCCGTCCACGGGCAGCGGGGGAAACGCTGCGGGGGACCAGCGGCGGCGCCCCGGCGTTGTGCACACGCACAACACCGCGTGTCAGGGGCCTGCGGGCGGGGCCCGGCCCGTGGCATCCTCCGCACCAAGGGCGTCCTGGAGCGTGGCGACGGGAGATCCATGACCGGGTTGGCGGGAGATCAGGACCGGGTGGGCGGGCGGGCGACGGCCGGGGGCGCGAACGGGCGCAGGCCGCGGACCGGACACGACTGGAGGCTCCTGAAGGAGGCGTGCACGGCGCTGCTGCCCCGGGTGCCCGAGCTGGTCGACGAGCATCTGCGGCAGCTGTCCGAGCACTCCCCGGTCTTCGGCCGCGTCCTGCCGCACGACGTGCACTGGCGTGAGGCCGAGGAGGCCATGCGGATCGGCATCGAGGCGATCTCGGCGCCCCGGGCCTCACCGCGCCGGGATCTGGAGCACGCGGAGGAGGCGGGCCGGCGCCGGGCCCAGCAGGGCCTGCCCCTGGACCTGTTGGTGCACTCGTACCGCAACGCGGGCTATCTGGTGTGGGACTCGCTCTTGGAGGGGGTGGCGGGCAAGGAACCCGAGAAGCTGGCGGTCCTGATGCGGTCGGCGACGATGGTGTGGTCGGCGGTCGACGCGCAGGCGGCGGTGGCGTCCGACGCGTACCGGGCCACGGAGCTGGAGCTGCGGCGGCGCACCGACGAGCAGTTGCAGGCGCTGCTCGACGCGCTCCTGGAGGGCGACGCGGCGCCGGGGCTCGCGGCGCGCGCGGCGGCCGGTCTCGACCTGCCCGAGCACGGCCCGTACGCGGTGGTGGTGCTGCGCGTGGAGCGGCGGGACGGGCGGGAGGCGTTCCACCGGCAGATCCAGCGGCCGGGGTTCCGTTTCGTCTGGCGGATGCGGACGGACTGTGAGGTCGGGGTGGTCGCGCTCGGCGCGGGCGAGGGACTCGACGGTCTGGCCCGGCTGCTCGCCGGGCGGTGCCCCGGGCCCGGCGGGATCAGCCCCGTGGTGGGCGGTCTGGCCGGCCTCGGTCACGCGCGGCGGCTCGCGGCGCTGGCGCTGCGCACCTGTGCGCCGGACGCGACGGGCATCGTGCGCCTCGACCAGCGGATGCCGTCCGCTCTGGTGGTGAGCCAGCCGGAGCTGGCGGGGCGCCTGGTCGCGGACGTGCTCGGCGAGGTCCTCGCGCTGGAACCGGCCGACCGCGCGGTGCTGTTGGAGACGCTGGAGGCGTGGCTGGCCTGCGAGGGCTCGGCGGGCCGGGCGGCGGGCCGCCTGTACTGCCACCGCAACACGGTCTTCAACCGCCTGCGCCGCCTGGAACAGCTCACGGCCCGCTCCCTGGCGAGGCCCAGGGACCTGGTGGAGGTGGCGCTGGCACTGGAGGCGCACCGGCTGACGCCGGGGTAGGCCCGCGGTGGGCCCGGGGGCTATCCCGCGCGCCCCGGACCGTCGAGCCAGGCCAGCGCGGCCGCCGTCAGAGCGGTGACGCCGGTGGTGAGGGTCGGCTCGACCAGCGGCGCGAAGAACGGGGAGTGGTTCGAGGGGATGTCCCGCTCGAAGGTGCCCGCTCGCCGCGCCGCGACCACCTCATCGGGATCGGCGCCGCCGAACAGCCAGTAGCAGAGCGGAACGTGCGGGTCGGCCGAGGTCGCGAAGACGCCGACGTCCTCGCTGCCGGTGACCTGGCCGGGGTCCACGATCCGCTCGTCGCCGAGGACGGCGCCGATCGCCGCCGTCGTCCTGGCGAGGGCGTCGGCGTCGTTCGTCACGACGGGGAACGCCTCGATCTCGGTGATCTCCGGCTCCCGCACCGCCCCGGCGGTGACCGCCTCGCCCTTGATGATCCGCTCGACGGCCGCGAGGATCTTGGTGCGGACCTCGGGCGTGTAGGTACGGATGTTGAGCTGGAGCTCGGCCTCGTCGGGAATGATGTTGTGCTTGGTGCCCGCCCGCAGCGCACCGACCGTGAGCACCGCGGTCTCGCCGCCCGCGATCTCCCGGGACACCACCGTCTGGAGCCGCATCACGGTGGACGCGGCCATGACGACGGGGTCGACGGTGGTCTCCGGGCGCGAGCCGTGCCCGCCCCTGCCGAACATCCGCACCCGCAGGGCGTCGGTCGCCGCGAAGGCGGGCCCCGCGTGCGCGCCGATCAGACCGGCGGGCAGCGGAGCGACATGCTGGCCGAGGACGACGTCGGGCGTGCCGAACCGCTCGTAGAAGCGGTCTTCGAGCATCTTCTCCGCGCCCCGCCCGACCTCCTCGGCCGGCTGGAACGCCGCGACGAGCCGGCCGGACCAGTCGGCGCGGGCGTCGGCGAGCAGCTTCAGCGCGCCGACCAGGCAGGTCACGTGCATGTCGTGGCCGCAGGCGTGCATCACGCCGTCGGTGCGGGACGCGTACGGCAGCCCGGTGGCCTCCGCCAGCGGCAGGGCGTCCATGTCGGCGCGCAGCAGGACGGTGGGGCCCGGCCCGTTCTCCAGGACGGCGACCACACCCGTGCGGCCCACACCGGTGGTGACCTCGTACCCGTACGAGGTCACGCGGCGGGCGATCTCGGCGGCGGTGCGGTGCTCCTCGAAGGACAACTCGGGGTGGGCGTGCAGATCACGGTAGAGATCGGCGAGGTCGCCCTTGAGGGCGTCGAGACCGAGCAGGGCGGTCGGAGTCCGTTCGGCGGCGGTCATGTCGCGCTCCTGTCCTGGGGTACGTCCGCCACCCTACGTACGGTCCCCGGCCCCGCCCGCGACGACCCGCACGCCCGGCGCCCGTCCTGCCGCACCACCGGCCCCGCCGGGCCGGGCGGGCTCAGACCAGGTAGTCCCGCCCCAGGTTCTCCGCCAGTGTCTCCAGGATGGGTCCCGCCTCCGCGATGCACCGCGCCACGTCCGGCTCGATGTCCGTGAGGACGTACGCACGGCGGAAGCCCGCCTTGCCGAGGGCCTCCGGGGGCAGCGCGAGGCGGCCGCAGACCGCGACGACCTCGACGCCCGCGGCGCGGGCCGCCGCGGCCACCCCGGCGGGCGCCTTGCCGTGCAGCGTCTGCTCGTCCAGCGAGCCCTCGCCGGTGATCACCAGGGTGGCCCGCTCCAGCGCGGGAGCGAACCCCAGGACGTCCAGCATGACCTCGATGCCCGGCCAGAAGCTCGCCCCGAGCCCGACGAGCGCGCCGTAGCCGATGCCGCCCGCGGCGCCCGCGCCCGGTGACTGCGCGTACTCGGCCGCCTTGGGGCCGATGGCCTTCTCCAGGACGGTCGCGAAGTGGGCGAGCGCCGCGTCGAGCGCGGCGACGTCCTCGGGGCCGGCCCCCTTCTGCGGCCCGTACACGGCGGGCGCGCCCTTGGGCCCGGTCAGCGGGTTGTCGACATCGCTGGCGAGCACGATGTCGACGTCCTTCAGACGCGGGTCGAGGCCCGCCAGATCGGCGGTGGCCAGCTCCTTGAGCGGGCCGCCGCCCGGCGCGACGAGCTCGCCGTCGGCGTCCAGGAAGCGCGCGCCGAGCGCGGCCAGCATGCCCGCGCCGCCGTCGGTCGTGGCGCTGCCGCCGACGCCGAAGACGATGCTGCGGGCCCCCGCGTCGAGGGCGGCGCGGATCAGCTCGCCGGAGCCGTACGTCGTGGCGGTGAGCGGGGCGAAGACGCCCTCGGGGAGCAGCTGGAGGCCCGAGGCCTCGGCCATCTCCACCACGGCGGTGCCGTCCTTCAGCGCGTACGCGGCCGTGACCTCGTCGCCGAGCGGCCCCGTGACCCGTACCTCCCGGCGCTCGAAGCCGCCCGCCACGGCCGCGGCGACGGTGCCGTCGCCGCCGTCGGCGACCGGCAGCGCCTCGACCGTCACGCCGGGGGCGGCGCGGTGGAGCCCGGCCGTCACCCGCTCGGCGACCTGTACGGCCGTGAGTGAGCCCTTGAACTTGTCCGCGGCGATGAGCACGTGCTGCGCCTGCTCGCGCGCCGTGTGCCGATCACGCCGCGCCTGCTGCTCGCGTCCCGTGGTCCTTGCAGCGTCCGCCACCTTGCGTTCCCCTTGCTTTCGGCCTTGCTCGTGTCAAGGCAGTCGCGCCGCTGCGACCTTAACCGCCAAAGGGGCTGCCTGCCCATGGCCGACCGCGGAGCGGGACGGCGAAACAGGGGCGAATGGGCGTATCCGCGCCCGTTCGGGGACGCTCGGCGCGAGGGCGGTCGACGTGGGGCGTCGGCGTTACGCTTCCCCGATGACCACTGAGGACTACACCAGGTACATCGCGGGTCTCCCGCGCGTGCTCGTCGGTGCCGCCGCCCTCTTCCGGGACGCGGGGGGCCGGGTTCTTCTCGTCGAGCCCAACTACCGCGAGGGCTGGGCGCTGCCCGGCGGGACCGTCGAGTCCGACGCCGGGGAGACGCCCCGCCGGGGAGCGCGCAGGGAGACGGCCGAGGAGATCGGTCTCGACGTCACCCTCGGGCGGCTGCTCGCGGTGGACTGGGTGCCGCCGGCCGGACAGCCGCGGCCGCCGCTGGTGGCCTATCTGTACGACGGCGGGGTGCTGGACGCGGAGCAGTTGCAGTCGATCAGACTCCAGGAGGCGGAGCTGTTGTCCTGGCGCCTGGTGGCGCCCAAGGAGCTCGCCGGGCTGCTGCCCGACGAGCTGGGCCGGCGCGTCGCCGCCGCGCTCGACGTCCTCGAGCGGGGCGAGGGCGCGGTGGAGCTGGAGAACGGGTACCGGGCCGGCTGACCCGGCGCCCGGCCGCCCGTCTCAGAACAGCGCGTCGGCGCCGCCCACGGCCCCGCCCTCGAAGGCGAGCAGTTGCTGCTTGCGGTCGAGCCCGCCGCCGTACCCGGTCAGGTTGCCGTTGGCGCCGACGACGCGGTGGCAGGGGACGATGACGCTGATCGGGTTCTTGCCGTTGGCCAGTCCGACCGCGCGGGAGGCGCCGGGCCTGCCGAGGAGCTCGGCGAGTTCGCCGTACGTGCGGATCTCGCCGTAGGGGATGCGCAGGAGCTCGTCCCAGACCAGGCGCTGGAACGGCGTGCCGTCGAGCCGCAGCGGCAGGTCGAACTCCTTCAACTCCCCCGCGAAATACGCCTGGAGCTGGCTGATCGCCTCGCCGAAGGGCGCCGGGTCGCGGTCGCCGAAGGTCTCCTGCGCCGGTCTGTGGCGCTGTTCGGTCATGTACAGGCCGCTCAGGACGCCGTCGGTGGCGACGAGGGTGAGCGGCCCGTAGGGGCTGTCGAGGACGGTGTGCAGGCGTTCCATGGTCATGTCCCTTTACGCGGGGATGGAGTTGATCGGGTGGTCGTCGGTGGCCCACAGGTACTGCACCGCGTACGCCCGCCAGGGCCGCCAGGCGGCGGCGCGCGCGGTGAGCGCGGCCGGGGTGTGCGGCAGGCCGAGATTCCGTGCGCTGCGCCGGATCCCGAGGTCGGTGGGGAGGAAGGCGTCGGGGTCGCCGAGGGCGCGCATCGCGATGGCCTCGACCGTCCAGGGCCCGAAGCCGGGCAGCTCGGTGAGGCGGGCGCGGGCCTCGCCCCAGTCGCTCTCCGCGCCGAGCCGCAGGCTGCCGTCGGCGAGGTGGCCGACGAGCGTGGTCAAGGTGGTGCGGCGGCTGCGGGGCAGGGCGAGGGCCTCGGGGTCCAGGGCGGCCAGGGCCCCCGGGGCGGGGAAGAGGTGGGTGAGGCCGCCCTCGGGGTCCTCGACGCGCTCGCCGTGCGCGGCCACCAGGCGCGCGGCGTGGGTGCGGGCGGCGGCCGTGGAGACCTGCTGGCCGAGGACGGCCCGCACGGCGAACTCGGCCTCGTCGACGGTGCGCGGCACGCGGCGTCCGGGCGCCTTGTCGACGAGCGGCGCAAGGAGCGGGTCGCCGCGCAACTGGTCGTCGACGGCGACCGGATCGGCGTCCAGGTCGAGCAGGCGGCGGCAGCGGCTGATGGCGTTGGTCAGGTCGCGCGGGTCGGTCAGGCTCAGCCGGCAGCCGATGTGGTCGGGGTGCGGGGTGAGCGCGACGACGCCGTGGCCGTAGGGCAGGCGCAGGGTCCTGCGGTAGGCCCCGTCGCGCCACTCCTCGACGCCGGGTACGCCGGTCGCGACGAGGTGCCCGAAGAGGTTGTCGGGGTTGAGCGGGGCGCGGAACGGCAGACGCAGCGAGAGGACGCCCGGCGTCGCGCGGGCCCTCTCCCCGAGCCGCTTCGGGGCGCGGGCGCGCAGCTCGCCGGGGGCGAGGGCGAAGACCTCCCGGACCGTGTCGTTGAAGGTGCGGATCGAGGAGAACCCGGCGGCGAAGGCGATGTCCGCCATCGGCAGCGCGGTCGTCTCGATGAGCAGCCGCGCGGTCTGGGCGCGCTGCGCGCGGGCGAGCGCGAGCGGTCCGGCGCCCAGCTCGGCGAGCAGTTGCCGCTCCACTTGGCGGGCGCTGTAGCCGAGGCGGGCGGCGAGGCCGGGGACACCCTCGCGGTCGACGACCCCGTCGGCGATGAGGCGCATGGCGCGGGCCACGAGGTCGGCCCGCTGGTTCCACTCGGGCGAGCCGGGCGTGCTGTCCGGGCGGCAGCGCTTGCAGGCGCGGAACCCGGCCTGCTGGCAGGCGGCGGCGCTCGGGTAGAACGTCATGTTCTCGGCCTTCGGCGGCACGACCGGGCAGCTGGGACGGCAGTAGATGCGGGTGGTGAGGACGGCGGTGTAGAACCAGCCGTCGAAACGGGCGTCCTTCGACTGGACGGCACGTACACACCGCTCGGTGTCGTGGTGCATACGGCGCTCGGTGTCGGTGTGCACGCGGGTCGCGGTGTCGGTGTGCATGCGGGCAAGCATCTCGGATTCCTCCGGACGTGACTGGCGAGAATCCGACATCAACCTCGTGGGCGCCGCGTGGCCGACGCCGGTCAGCCGAAACCCGCCCTACGCGTCCTCGGCGGCCAGTGCCGCGGCGAACGCGTCGTGGGCGGCCTGGTCGAAGAGTACGAACCGCACCTCGTCGAAGAGCGCCGGATCGGCGGCTTCCCGCACGGCCTCGACGGCGATGCGGGCCGCGTCGTCCAGCGGCCAGCGGTAGACGCCCGTGGAGATGGCGGGGAAGGCCACGGTGCGCGCCCCCAGCTCGGCGGCGACCCGCAGGGACTCGCGGTGGCAGGAGGCGAGCAGCTCGGAGCGGTCCTGGGACGCGGACCAGACGGGCCCCACGGTGTGGATCACGTGTCCGGCGTCGAGCCGTCCGGCGACGGTGGCCACGGCGTGTCCGGTGGGCAGCCCCTTGCCGTAGGAGGCGGCGCGCAGGCGTCGGCAGTCGGCGAGGATCTCGGGGCCGCCGCGCCGGTGGATGGCGCCGTCGACGCCGCCCCCGCCGAGGAGGGAGGAATTGGCGGCGTTGACGAGGGCGTCGGCGCGCTGGCGCGTGATGTCGCCCTGGACGAGTGTGATGGGTACGGTCACCGGGCTCTCCTCGGGAAACGGTTCAGGCATCGCGCAGCCTCTTCCACACGGCCTTCGCGGCGTTGTGCCCGGACATGCCGTGGACACCGGGGCCCGGCGGTGTCGCGGACGAGCAGAGGAACACCGCCGGATGCTTGGTCCCGTACGGGAAGAGGGAGGGCTTGGGCCGCAGCAGCAGTTGCAGTCCGCTCGCGGCGCCGCAGGCGATGTCGCCGCCCACGTAGTTGGCGTTGCGTGCGGCGAGTTGGGGCGGTCCCGCCGTGGCGCGGGCGAGGACGCGGTCACGGAAACCGGGCGCGAACCGCTCCAGCTGGCGCTCGATCGCGTCGGTCAGGTCCCCCTCCCAGCCGTTCGGGACATGGCCGTACGCCCAGAAGACGTGCTTGCCCTCGGGCGCGCGCGAGGGGTCGGCGACGCCGGGCTGCACGGTGATCAGGAACGGCGCGTCGGGGGCTCGCCCCGCGCGGGACGCCGCGTGCAGGGCCGCGCCGATCTCCTCCTTGCTCGCGCCGACCTGCACGGTGCCCGCGGCCCGGGCTTCCTCGGCGGTCCAGGGGACGGGGCCGTCGAGGGCGTAGTCGACCTTGAAGACTCCCGCCCCGTAGCGGAAGCCGTCGTAGGCGTTGCCGAGGCCGGCGATGCGGGCGAGCGCGGCCGGGGAGGTGTCGAAGACGTAGGCCCGGGCGGGAGGCAGGTCGTCGAGCCGTCTGACCTCGTAGTCCGTGTGGACGCTGCCGCCGAGGTCCTTCAGGTACGCGGTGAGCGCGTCGGAGATGGACTGGGAGCCGCCGCGGGCGACCGGCCAGCCCCGGGCGTGCGCGGCCAGCGCGAAGACCATGCCGACGCCGCCGGTGACGATGCCGTCGAGCGGTGCGATGACGTGGGCGACGAGGCCGGCGAACAGGGCGCGGGCCCGCTCGTCACGGAAGCGCCGCATCAGCCAGGTCGAGGGGGGCAGGCCCACGAGCCCGAAGCGGGCGAGGGTGACCGGGTCGCGGGGCAGCGCACTCATCGGCAGGGACATGAAGTCCCGCAGCAGCGTGTCCCATTTGGGGAGGAAGGGCTTCACCAGGCGGCGGTACGTCCCCGCGTCACGCGGCCCGAACGAGGCGGCGGTCTCGGCGACGGAGCGGGACAGCACGGCGGCGCTGCCGTCGGGGAAGGGATGGGCCATGGGCAGCCTCGCGTGCAGCCACTCGAGGCCGTACCGCTCCAGGGGCATGGCGCGGAACGCCGGGGAGTTGATGCCCAGCGGGTGGGCGGCGGAGCAGGGGTCGTGCCGGAACCCGGGCAGCGTCAGCTCCTCGGTGCGCGCCCCGCCGCCCACGGTGCTCCTGGCCTCGAAGACGGCCACGGAGAAGCCGCGGCGGGCCAGCTCGACGGCGGCGGTCAGCCCGTTCGGCCCCGCGCCCACGACGACGGCATCAAGCATCGACGGCACCTTCGGACTCCTTTGTCAGCCGATGGCCACTGGCGCCCAGGATAGGCCGCGGCGCCGACGCCATCGCCGCCGCGGCACCGTTCACGACTCCGATCACCCGGGTCGGGCGGTCGGGCTCAGGCCCCGCTCGGCCGGGCGTCGCGGGTGAGGGCCTCGCGGGTGAGGTTCTCGCGGGTGAGGAGGTCCACCACCCGGCGGGCCGTGGCCGCGTCCCGGGCCGCGGTGAACGGCAGGGCGTTCCCCCCGGCGATCTTGAACGGCTCGCCCGTCCGGGTCAGGGCGGCGCCCCCCGCCTCCGTGACGAGCAGCAGCCCGGCGGCGTGGTCCCAGGCCAGCTCCCACGAGAACGCCACCGCATCCAACTCTCCCTTCGCCACGGCGAGGTATTCGAGCCCCGCCGACCCGCACGGCCGGGGGCGCACCCCGTGCGTGCGCAGGCCGAGCAGCGCGTGCTTCTGCTCCTCGGTGGTGAAGTCCGGGTGGGAGGTGGCCACTTCCAGCTCCTCGCCCGGCCGGGGCGACCCCGCGGTCAGCGGCCGCCCGTCCAGCCGGGCACCCTTGCCGCGCACGGCGACGGCCATCTCGCCCAGCGCCGGCGCGTACGTCCAGGACGCGAGGACCTCGCCGCGCACCGCGAGGGCCACGAGCATGCAGAATCCGGGATCGCCCCGCACGAACTGCCGGGTCCCGTCGACGGGGTCGACGATCCACACGGGGGCATCGCCGCGTATCGCCTCGTACGTCGAGGGGTCGGCGTGCACCGCTTCCTCGCCGACGACGACCGAGCCCGGCAGGAGTGCGGGCAGGTCGACGGTGAGCTGCTCCTCCGCCCGGCGGTCGGCGATCGTCACGACGTCGTGCGGGCCGCTCTTCTCCACGACGTCGCCCTCGGCGAGCTGCCGGAAACGGGGGGTCACCTCGGCGGCGGCTGCCTTTCGCAGCGCCTCCTCCACGTCGCGTACGCCGTGCGTCAAGAACTCTTCGATCATGCGTCCATGAGAGCATGCCGCGCTGACAGCGCGTGGGGTCTCCCCCAACCGGGGGCTTCCTCCGCGTGAACGCTTGTCGCCATTGTGAGTGTTCTTGCCCGCCGCTTCGCGGCGGATGTTTCCTGCCCACCCACCCGTTTGCCCCGCATGGGAGCGTTGGCGCAGGGGCAGCAGGCCTACCGCCCCACCGCATATCCCTGCATCCCCCGCGCGTTCGCCGCGCCCGAAAGCACTCCGGTGTCAGGGTCCCGCGCCACCGCGCACAGGCGGCCCTCCGACCACGCGCCCGCGACCAGCACGTCATGCCCGCGCCGCCGCAGCTCCGCCACCACCTCGGGAGCCGTGCGGGACTCCACCGTCACGCTTCCGGGCCGCATCCCGCGGGGGTGGAAGGACCCGGGGAAGCTGTCCGTGTGCCAGCTCGGCGCGTCGATCGCGCCCTGGAGGTCGAGGCCGCCGCGCACCGGGTCCCGCAGCACCACCCCGAGGAAGAAGTGCACCTGCCACTGGTCCTGCTGGTCGCCCCCGGGCGTGCCGAAGGCCATGACCGGGACGCCGTCCTTCAGCGCCAGTGACGGCGTCAGCGTGGTCCGGGGGCGTCTGCCCGGCGTCAGGGAGTTCGGCAGCTCCTCCTCCAGCCACGCCATCTGCAACCGCGTACCCAGCGGAAAGCCGAGTTCCGGCACGACGGGGTTGGACTGGAGCCAGCCGCCGCTGGGGGTCGCGGAGAGCATGTTCCCCCAGCGGTCGACGACGTCGAGATGACAGGTGTCGCCCCGCGTCCCGCCGTCCCCGGCCACGGTCGGCTCACCGGCCCCGGCCCCCGCGTCGAATCCCCGCCCCGCCCCCTCCCCCGAGGCCACCGCGAGCGCGTGCGCGGAGAGCCTGGGCCGCCGCCCGCCGGGCGCGCCGGGCCGCAGCTCGTACGAGGCCGTGTCGTCGATCAGCGCCCGCCGCCGCGCGTTGTACGTGTCCGAGAGCAGGGCGTGGACGGGCACGTCCCGCGCACCGCCCGGCCCGGCGTCGCCGTACCAGGCCTCGCGGTCCGCCATGGCCAGTTTGCAGCCCTCGATCAGGAGGTGGACGTACTCGGCGGACCCGTACGCGGGCAGCTCGGCGACGTCACGCGGCAGCAGCGCCAACTGCTGGAGGAAGGCGGGACCCTGGCTCCAGGGACCCGCCTTGCACAGGGTCCAGCCGTTCCAGTCGTACGTGACCGGGTCCTCGTAGGACGCGGACCAGGCACGCAGATCCGCCGCCGAGAGCGTTCCCGCGTGCCGCTCACCGCTCGTGTCCATGGTGGGCCGCGCGGCCTGCCGCACGAGCGCCTCGGCGATGAATCCGCTCCGCCACACCTCGCGCGCGGCGTCGATCACCGCGTCCCGGGACGCCCCGTCCCCGGCCCCGGCCGCCGCCTCCGACAGCAGCCGCCGCCAGGTCGCCGCGAGCGCCGGGTTGCGGAACAGCCGTCCCGGGCGGGGCGGTTCGTCGCCGGTGGGTCCTCCGCGCAGATAGACCTCGGCGGACGACGGCCACTCCTTCACGAACAGTTCCCGTACGGTCTCCACCGTCTCGGTGACGCGCTCGACGGGTGCGTGGCCGTCCTCCGCGTACCCGATGGCGTACGTGAGGACATCGGCGAGGGACTTCGTGCCGTGGTCGCGCAGGAGCAGCATCCAGGCGTCGAAGGCGCCGGGCACGGCGGCGGCGAGCGGCCCGGTGCCGGGCACGAGGTCGAGTCCGAGGGATCGGTAGTGGGCCACGGTGGCGCCGGCGGGCGCGGGGCCCTGCCCGCAGAGCACCCGCACCTGGCCGCCCGCGGGCGCGAGGATGATCGGCACCTCGCCTGCGGGGCCGTTGAGATGGGGTTCGACCACGTGCAGGACGAACCCGGCGGCGACGGCGGCGTCGAAGGCGTTGCCGCCGTCCTCCAGGACGGCCATCGCCGACTGCGAGGCGAGCCAGTGGGTGGACGACACCATGCCGAAGGTGCCCTGGAGCGTGGGGCGGGTCGTGAACATAGGGCCTCTCACCTCGTGTTCTGGAACGTCGGCTGTCGGCCGAATGATCAGCGGTCAGCGGTCAGGAGCGTAGTGGCCGGGGCATCGGGGCTTCCCTTGTTCTCACGACAGGAGTGCGGAATGTTGTTACCATCCGGATGTTGTGGGCATCTGGTTGGTTCTTCCGGTTCTCCCCGTCTCGGCGTCCTCTCCAGAAGGGCTGACATGGCGACTCGGCGTCTGTACATGGTCAGGCACGGTGCGGCGGACGCCTTCGGGGCGCTCACCGAAGTGGGGCGGCGCCAGACGGAGTTGCTCGCGGAGCGCCTGGCCCGGCTGCCGATCGACGCGGTGTGGCACTCGCCGATGCCCCGGGCGGTGTCCTCGGCCCGGCTCATCGGCGAGCGGTTGAGCGGAGTCCCCGTACGGGAGGCGCCCGAGCTGACCGACTACATCCCGCACGTGCCGCGGAAGCCCCCGGCGGCCTGGGCCGGAGTGTTCGACGGTTACGACCCGGTGGAGGCCGCCAGGGGCGAGCGCCTCGCCGACGCGCTGACGGACCGGTTCGCCCGCCCCGCCGACACCGAGACGCACGAGGTGCTGGTCACCCACGCCTACCAGGTGGCGTGGCTGCTGCGGCACGCCCTGGACGCTCCGCGCGAGCGATGGCTGGGGATGAGCTGCGGGAACGCGGCGGTGACGGCCATCGAGTACTACACCGGCGCGGCCCCCTCGCTCGTGGTGTACAACGACATGAGCCACCTCCCCGCGAACCTCCGCTGGACGGGATTCGGGCCGGGCGCCCGGCCCTGAGCGACTGATCGAAGTCGCCGCCCGACGCGAGCAGTTGAACAGTGCCCCGTCCGCGTACGACAAGCCCGGGCCCGTGCCGGCACCCCGCGTTCGTACGGCACAAGGCCGGGGCGTGGAGCTAGGCCGCTTCCTCCCGTCTGCGCAGCCGAACACTTCTCGCCACGCGTCGCGCCCCGGCCGTACAGTGCCCGGAACGTGACAGGACGGCCCCCGGGCCTCCCGGGCGCCGCCCGTGGCCGGTCGCGAGGGCCCTGAGAACGAGGAGGGGCCTTGGAGAGTCTGCCTTCAGCACCGGAGGGCGTCCGCCGCCGGTTTCCGCGCCCGGCCGAACTCGCGCCTCTGCTGCGCCCCCGGCGTCCGGGGGGCGGTGGGGCCCGGCGGCTCGCGGCTGCCGCCGATGTGGCGGACCTGAGGGCGCTCGCCCGCCGGCGTACGCCCAGAGCCGTCTTCGACTACACGGACGGCGCCGCCGGCGAGGAGCTGTCGATGGCCCGCAACCGGTCGGCCTTCCGCCGGATGGAGTTCCGGCCCACCGTCCTGCGGGACGTCTCGGCGGTCGACACCTCGACGGTCCTGCTCGGTGAGACGTCCGCTCTCCCGATCGCGCTCGCCCCGACCGGCTTCACGCGGATGATGCACCACGAGGGCGAGATCGCCGTGGCCCGGGCGGCCGCCGCCCACGGCGTGCCCTACACGCTGTCGACGATGGGCACGACGGCCGCCGGGCCGCTGGCCGCCGCCGTGCCCGGCGTCCGCCGCTGGTTCCAGCTCTACTTGTGGCGCGACCGGGCCCGCAGCCTCGACCTGGTGCGCGGTGCCGCCGAGGCCGGGTACGAGGCGCTGATGCTGACCGTGGACACACCGGTCGCGGGGTCGCGGTTACGCGATGTGCGCAACGGCATGACGATCCCGCCGGCGCTGACCGCGCGCACCGTGCTGGACGGGGCGCTGCGGCCGCGGTGGTGGCTGAACCTGCTGACCACCCCGCCGCTGCGGTTCGCCTCGCTCTCACAGTGGCAGGGCACCGCCGCGGACCTCGGCAACCTGATGTTCGATCCCGCGGCGACCGCCGACGACGTGGCGTGGCTGCGGGAGGTCTGGCCGGGCAAGCTCATCGTCAAGGGCGTCCAGACGGCCGAGGACGCCCGGGTGATCGCGGGCCTCGGCGTGGACGCGCTGGTGGTCAGCAATCACGGCGGGCGCCAACTGGACCGTTCGCCGGTGCCGTTGGAGGAGCTGACGGCGGTGGTGCGGGCGGTCGACGGTGCCGCGGAGGTCTATCTCGACTCAGGCGTGCGCTCGGGCGCGGACGCGGTGGCGGCGCTCTGCATGGGCGCCACGGCCGTCCTGGTCGGCCGCGCCTACCTGTACGGCCTGATGGCGGGTGGCGAGGCGGGGGTGCGCCGGGTCCTCGACATCCTCACGGCGGAGTTCCGGCAGACCATGCAGTTGCTGGGCGTCACCTCGGTCGAGGAGCTCACACGGGACCGCGTCCGGCTGCGCGCCGGTTGAGCCGCGTGCCGGTTGAGCCACTTGCCCCCGGCGGGGCCGGTTCGTCCGGTCCCGCCGGGCACTTGTCCGCCGTCCTCGCCTACGAACCGTCCCTCCCGCCGCGCAGACGGTCCTGGATGATCCCGCCGATGAGGTGGAGCGTCTCCGGTTTGAGCATGCCGGCGTGGGAGCAGTCCATCCGCCGGTATTCCACCGGCCCGTCGACGTACTCGTGCCAGACGTCCGGTTCCAGCACGCTCTCCGTCTCCTGGGTGGCGGCGAACAGCACCATCTCCGTATCGACCCGCTGGTGCCGGTAGCGTCCGGTGATGTCGATGTTGTTCTCCATCACCCGCATGATGGTGAGGAACTCGCTCTCCTCGATGCTTCCCAGCACGGTGTTCGTCGTGCGGGCCACCGCCGCGAACTCCTCGAACGTCATCTCCTGGGTGGGGACTTCGACGGTGCTCACCCCCAGCAGTTCGAGGATGCCCCGGTAGTACTCCTCGTGCGCGTGCTCGGGGATGTCCTCCTGTGCGGCGGGTTTCGCGTCGAGGCAGACCATCAGCTCGACCCGTTGCCCCCGCTCGGCGAGCCGGGCGGCGACGGCGTGGGCGACGATGCCGCCGAAGGAGTGCCCCATCAGCCGGTAGGGCCCCTCGGGCTGGACCCGGATCATCGCCTCCACGCAGTCGTCGGCCACCTCCTCCACGGATCCCGGCAGGTTCCCGGGGTCGGACAGACCGCGGGCCTGGAGGCCGTAGAGGGGGATGTCGGCGTCGATGTGCGGCAGCAGGCCGGCGTAGTTCCAGCACATTCCGCCGCCCGAGTGCAGGCAGAACAGCGGGGCCTGACGGCCCTTGGTGCGCAGGGGCAGGAGAACCTCGAAGGCGGAGGACGACCCGGCGGCGCCCTCGCCGGACCCCTCGTCGAGGCGTCGGGCGAGTTCGGCGACGGTCGGCGCCTCGAAGAGGGCGCGCAGCGGCAGTTCGACGCCGAGGACGGCCTGGATCCGGCTGATGAGGCCGGTCGCCAGCAGCGAGTGGCCGCCGAGGTCGAAGAAGCCGTCGTCGACGCTCACGCCGGGTAGGCCGAGCACTTCGGCGTAGAGGGTGCACAGCACCTCTTCCCGCGGTGTGCGCGGCGGGCGCCCGGCCCGGCCGCCGTAGTCGGGGGCGGGCAGCGCCTTGCGGTCGACCTTGCCGTTGGGGCTCAGCGGCAGTTCGGGCAGGGCCGTCACCGCCGAGGGGACCATGTAGCCGGGGAGCCGGTCGCGCAGTGCCTCGCGCACGGCGGCCGCGGAGAAGCCGTCGGGGTCCTCCGGCACCACGTACGCCACGAGACGCGGATCCGTGCCGCCGTGCCGGTGGACGGCCACGAAGGCCTGGACGAGGCCGGGCAGCCGCAGCAACTCGGCCTGGATCTCGCCGGGTTCGACACGGAAACCGCGGATCTTCACCTGGTCGTCGGCGCGGCCGAGGTATTCCAGTTGCCCTTCGGCGTTCCACCGCACGACGTCACCGGTGCGGTACATACGTTCCCCCGGGCCGCCCAGCGGGTTGGCCACGAACCGTTCGGCGGTGAGCCCGGGCCGGCCCAGGTAGCCGCGGGCCAGGCCCGCGCCGGCCACGTACAGCTCACCGACGACGCCGTGCGGCACGGGGTGCAGACCGGCGTCCAGGACGTAGCCGGACAGTCCGAACAGGGGCCGTCCCATGGGGACGACGCCGCTCTCGCGGCCGGTCAACGGCGCGCTCATGGCCGCGCCGACGGTGGACTCGGTGGGCCCGTACGCGTTGATCATGCGGCGGCCGGGGGCCCAGCGTTCCGTCAGGTCGGGCGAGCACGCCTCGCCCGCCACCAGGAGAACCGCCAGGTCCGGGAAGGGTACGCCGGACCCCCGCGCGTCGAGGGTCGCGAGCACCGAGGGGGGAAGCGTCACATGAGTCACCCGCCGCCCGGCGAGCGTCTCCCCGAGGGCGTCGCCGGCCAGCGCGTCGGCGGAGGCCGCGACGAGGGCCGCGCCCGAGGCGAAGGCCATCACCAGCTCCCACACCGACACGTCGAAACTGGGCGAGGCGAACTGGAGGACCCGGCTGTCCGGTGCGAGCGCGAACGCGTCCAGTTGGGCCCGCGCCAGGTTGGCGAACCCGGCGTGGGTGACCTCGACGCCCTTGGGCCGGCCGGTGGACCCGGAGGTGTAGATGACGTACGCGGTGTGCGCGGGGTGGACCGGCACGCCCGGATCGGTGTCGGGCAGCGCCTCCTGGTCGACGCGGGCCGTCCAGTCGTCGTCGAGGACGACGGCGGGGTCCGCGTCGGCGAGCATGTACGCGATCCGCTCGGCCGGATAGTCCGGGTCGACGGGGACGTACGCGGCGCCGGTCTTGACCACGCCGAGGAGGGTGGTGACCAGCTCCGGGCCGCGCCGCATCCGCAGCGCCACCCGCTGCCCGGGGCCGACCCCGAGGCCCAGCAGGTGGTGGGCGACGCGGTTCGAGCGGCGGTCCAGTTCGGCGTACGACATTTCGCGGTAGGACGCCTCGTCGCGGCCGGAGATGGTCGCCACGGCGTCGGGTGCCCGTCCGGCCGCCGCCCGGAAGAGGTCCGGCAGGGTCACCGGGGGCAGGTCGGCGCGGTCGGCCCCGGACCATTCGAGCAGCGTCCCGCGCTCGTGCGGTGCGAGGATCTCCAGCGACCTGACCGGCAGTCGGGGGTCGTCGATCGCCGAGTCGAGCAGCCGCGTCCAGCGGGCGGTGAACGCGTCGATGGTCGCCGCGTCGTACAGGTCGGTGGCGTATTCGACGAGGCCGGTGAGGCCGGCCGGCTCGCCCGCCTCGTCGAAGGTCTCGGTGACGCTGACGAAGACGTCGAACTTGGCCGAGCCCGCGCCCGCCTTCTCGGCGCCCACCGTGAGACCGGGCAGGTCGAAGCGCGCGCCGTCGTCGTTCTGGAGGACGAGCACCACCTGGAACAGCGGGTGGTGGGCGGTGGAGCGCTGCGGGTTGGCCTTCTCCACCAGGTACTCGAACGGCAGGTCCTGGTGCGTGTACGCGGCCAGGCATGTCTCGCGCACCCGGGCCAGCAGCTCGGTGAAGGTCGGGTCCCCAGAGGTGTCCGTGCGCAGCACCAGCGTGCTGACGAAGAACCCGACCAGATCGTCCAGGTTCTCGTCGCCGCGGCCGGCGATGGGCGAGCCGACGGGGATGTCGTCCCCGGCGCCGAGCCGTGACAGGAGTGCGGCGAGGCCCGCCTGGAGGACCATGAACAGCGTCGAGTCCGCGGAGCGGGCCAGTGCGCGCAGCCCGGCGTGGCTCCCGGCGCCGATCCGGAAGGGTGTGACGTCGCCGCGGTAGGAGGGGAGCGCAGGGCGCGGCCGGTCGGGCGGCAGCGTGGCCTGCTCCGGCAGCCCCGCCAACTGGTGGGACCAGTAGGCGGCCTGTCGCGCGAAGAGGCTGTCCGGGTCGGAGTCGTCGCCGAGCAGGTCGTGCTGCCAGAGGGTGAAGTCCGCGTACTGGAGGGGCAGCGGGCTCCACTCGGGTCGTGCGCCGTCCCGGCGCGCGGTGTAGGCGGCGACCAGGTCACGCGTCAGCGGCCCCATCGACCAGCCGTCGGCGGCGATGTGGTGGATGACCACGACCAGTACGGACGTGTCGGGCCCGGTCACCAGCAGTCCGGCGCGGACGGGGATCTCGCGGTCCAGTTCGAACCCGTGCCGCACGATCCGGGCCACCCGCTCGGGCACCTGCTCCTCGCCGATCTCCGCCACCTCGACGTCGATCCGCGCCCGCTCCGGCCCGAGCACCGACTGGTGGGGCTGTCCGTCGGTGTCGGGGAAGACGGTGCGCAGGGGTTCGTGGCGTGCGACGACGTCGTTGAGCGCGCACTCCAGGGCTCCGACGTCCAGCTTCCCGGTCAGCTTCAGGACGAGCGGCATGTTGTACGTCGCCGACGCGCCCTCGAACTTGTACAGGAACCACAGCCGCCGCTGGGCGAACGACAACGGCAACACCCGCGGCCGCTCCCGCCGCGCCAACACCGGACGCGACCCCGCCTGCGACAACCTCCCCGCCAGCCCCGCCACCGTCGGCGCGTCGAACAACGCCCGCAACGGCAACTCCACCCCCAACACCGCACGCACCCGGCTCACCAACCGGGTCGCCAGCAGCGAATGACCCCCCAGATCGAAGAAGTCGTCGTCCACGCCCACCGCCGGTACGCCGAGGACGCCCGCGAACAGTTCGCACAGCACCTCTTCGGTCTGGGTGCGCGGCGCACGGGACGCCCCCGTCCCTCCGTACTCCGGTGCGGGCAGCGCGCTTCGGTCGATCTTCCCGCTCACGGTCAGCGGGAACTCGTCCAGCGCGACGATGGCCGACGGCACCATGTACCGGGGCAGATGCCGACTCAGCGACTCGCGCAGAGCGCCGAGGGAGCGGCCGAGCCGGTCCTCGGGGACGATGTAGGCGATGAGGCGGGTGTCGTCCTGGTGTGCGCGGGCGACCACCAGTGCCCGCGCGACGCCCGGTTCGGCCTCCAACGCGGCTTGGATCTCCCCGGGTTCGATGCGGAAGCCGCGGATCTTCACCTGGTCGTCGGCACGGCCCAGGTATTCGAGCTGACCGGCGGTGTTCCAGCGGGCGAGGTCACCAGTGCGGTACATGCGCGCGCCGGGGATGCCGAAGGGGCTGGCCGCGAAGCGTTCGGCGGTCAGTGCCGGGCGGCCGGCGTATCCGCGCGCCAGTCCGGGCCCAGAGACATACAACTCCCCCGGCACACCGGCCGGAGCGAGCCCGAGACGCTCGTCCAGTACGAACAGGGCCGCACCCGGCACCGGCCGCCCGATGGGCGCACCCTCGCCCGCCGTCAACGGATCACTGATCGCTGCCGCCACCGTGATCTCCGTCGGACCATAGGCATTGACCAGCCTACGACCGGGGGCCCACCGGGACACCAACTCGGGCGGGCAGGCCTCCGCGCCCACCCCGAGAGCGACGAGGCCATCAAGGCGTTCCCACGCCCCCTCGGGCAGCGTCGCGACCACCGAGGGCGGCAGGAACGCATGTGTCACCCCGCCTCCAGCGAGGGCTTCTTCCAGCTCCTCGCCCGCCAGGCCAGAACCCTCCGGAATGACCAGCGCCGAACCGGAACCCCACGCCAGCACCAGCTCCAACACCGACGCGTCGAAACTCAACGACGCCGTGCGCAGCACGCGACCGCCGGCACCGATACCCATCCGCTCCACCAGCCCGGCCGCGAAGCCGGCGATACCGGCGTGCGTGACCTCCACGCCCTTCGGGCGACCGGTCGAACCGGAGGTGTAGATGACGTACGCCGGGTGCGAGAACAGCAACGGCGTCCTGCGCTCGGCGTCAGTGATCTCCGCACCCGACAGAGCTGTGGTGTCGACGTCATCGAGCAGCACCACATCCGCCCGGTCTCCGGGCAGATCGCCCGCAGCCGCCCGCGTCGTCAGCACCAGACCCGGCCGCGCATCCTCCAGCAAAAAGCCGATCCGCGCCCCCGGATACTCCACATCCACCGGCACATACGCAGCCCCCGCCGAGACGACGGCGAGTACCGAGACCAGCTGCTCCACCCCCGCCGGAACCGCGACGGCCACCACGTCTCCGGGACCCATCCCCCGGCCGATCAGCCACCGCCCCAGCCGGTTCACCCGCACGGCCAACTCAGCGTACGAGAACGCCGTCTCGCCCCGAACGACAGCCACCGCCCCCGGGCACTCCCGCACCCGACCGGCGAAGAGGTCCGGCAATGTCACCGGCACTGGCGTGGCACCAGGCGCCGACCACCCCAGCAGCCGCTCCAGCTCATCCCCACCCAGCACATCAAGCTCACCCACCCGCGTGCCGGGTACGGCGACCGCTCCGCTCAGCACCCGCACCAGCCGGTCACCGAACGCCTCCACCGTGCCCGCGTCGTACAGGTCCGTCGCGTACTCGATCAGCCCGGACATGCCGTCGGGGTTGCCGTCCCGGTCGAACGTCTCTCCCAGGTTGACGGTGAGGTCGAACTGCGATCCGGAGACGCCCGGGTCCTCGAACTGGGCTCGGAGCCCCGGGAGTTCGAAGGCGAGGTCGGTGCTGTTCTGCAGCGCCAGCATGACCTGGGCGAGCGGGTGGTGGCCGGGCGAGCGCTGCGGGTTGAGCCGCTCCACCAGGTATTCGAAGGGGATGTCCTGATGGCCGTACGCGGCAAGACTCGTCTCGCGGATCTGGTTCAGCAGCTCGCCGAACGTCGGATCCGCCGCCAAGTCGGCACGTATGACCAGGGTGTTGACGAAGAAGCCGACCAGGTCGTCCAGTCCCTCGTCGGTGCGTCCGGCGATGGGTGAGCCCACCGCGATGTCCCGCCCCGCGCCCAGGCGCGAGAGCAGCGCCGCGAGGCCCGCGTGCAGGACCATGAACAGCGTCGCGTCCGCCGAGCGGGCGAGTTCCCGCAGCGCCGCATGCGTCGAGGCGTCGAGCGTGAAACTCACGGTGTCGCTGCGGTAGGAGGGGGTCGCGGTGCGCGGCCGGTCCGTGGGCAGGGACACGATGTCCGGCAGGTCGCGCAGGTGCTCGGTCCAGTAGGCGGCCTGGCGGCGCAGCAGGCTGTCGGGGTCGGTGTCCTCGCCGAGCAGGTCGTGCTGCCAGAGGCTGTAATCGGCGTACTGCACCGGAAGCGCGCTCCACTCCGGTTCGGCGCCGCCGCGCCGGGCCGCGTACGCGGAGGCGAGATCGGCCGCGAGGGGCGTCATCGACCAGCCGTCGGCGGCTATGTGGTGCATGACGAGCACCAGGACGGCTTCCCTGGGCCCGGTGGCCAACAGGCATGCGAACAGCGGGATTTCCCTGTCCAGCTCGAACCCGTGCCGGACGCAGGCCGCCACTCGGGAAGCCACCGCGTCTTCTGTCACCGGTTCGACGGCGAGAGCGAGGTGGGTCTCGGCGGGGGTGAGGATGTGCTGGTAGGGCTCCCCGTCGACATCGGGGAAGACCGTCCGCAGCGGTTCGTGCCGGGCGATCACGTCGTTGAGGGCCGCTTCGAGAGCGGCTGCGTCCAGCTCTCCTTCGAGCCGCAGGACGAGTGGGATGTTGTACGTCGCCGACGCGCCCTCGAACTTGTACAGGAACCACAGCCGGCGTTGCGCGAAGGACAGGGGAAGCCGCTGCGGCCGCTCGCGAGGTTCCAGCCTCGGGCGTGATCCCGTCGCCGACAGGTGGCGTACGACACCGGCGACCGTGGGCTGGTCGAACAGGGTGCGCAGGGGCAGGTCGACGCCGAGGACGGCCCGGATCCGGTTCACCAGACGGGTCGCCAGGAGGGAGTGCCCGCCCAGTTCGAAGAAACTGTCCTCGACACCGACCGCCGGCAGGCCCAGTACCTCGGCGAACAGGCCGCACACGATCTCTTCCTGCGGGGTCCGCGCGGCCCGCGAGGCGGTGAACGTGTACTCCGGGGCAGGCAGGGCCTTACGGTCCACCTTGCCGCTGACCGTCAACGGCAGCGCCTCCAGCACGACGAACGCCGCCGGCACCAGATGCGAGGGCAACCGCTCCCCCAGGCTGCGACGCAGGCCGGACACCAGCTCACCCGCCACCCGCGTACGCACCGGATCACTCGCCAGCCCCGCGAGCGAACGCGCCCCCACCGGGACGACCGCGTCCGACACCGCACCCGCACCCGCACCCGCACCCGGGGGCAGCAGGACCACGTCGAAGGTGTCGGACCGCCCCTGCCCCATGGTCACCACGGCGCCCCCACCCCGGGCCTCCGCCCAGGCGCACACCGCTTCCGGGTCGATCCCGCTCTCCGCGTCCAGCAGTTCCCGGACGCGCTCGATGGGCTCTCCGTCGGCCGTCGCCCGGGCGGCCGCGACTTCCCCGGTCAGGCGAGCGTTCGGCACCCCGGACACGCGTACGGGCAGGGCTACGTCCGCCAGGGCGTCCAGTGACTGAACGTCCCGGTCCCAGGCGAGGACCGGCACACCGGCCAGCGATAGGGGCCGCGCGGGTGCCTTGTGCAGGACTACGTCGTAGCGGTGCCGGGTCAGCTCGTTGTGGGCAGTGCCCCGCTTCCACCGCACGTCCACGCCCACCGTTTCCGGGCGTGCGGCCGCCCAGACGGCGAAGAAGTCGGGGTCGAGCAGCAATTCCTTCTCCGTCACCACGGCCTGCTCCACCGCCGCGCGCAGCCGATCGGTGTCCTCGATACCGGGCTGCCGGACCTGCACGGCCGTCTGCAAGGCCCGCAGCAGACCCCGGTGGCGCACATCGCCGACGATCAGCCGCCCACCCTCGGCCAGCAGCCCAAATGCCTGATCCAGCACCCGCTCCAAGTACTCCCAGCCCGGGAAGTACTGCACCACGGAGTTGATGACCACCGTGTCGAACCCACCAACGGGCAGACCGGTCACATCATCGGCCGCCTGACAGCGCACCTCCACGTGATCCCAGCCAAGGCCCGCCACCTGCCCGCGCAACCGCTCCACGACCGACGAGGAGAAGTCCGTCGCCCAGTACGACTCCACCCCCGGCGCCACATGCCCCATCAACAGCCCGGAACCGACACCGATCTCCAACACCCGGCGAGGCGCGAATCCCCGGATACGGTCCAGCACTTGATCGCGCCACTCCCGCATGTCCTCCAACGGGATCGGCTCACCCGTGTAGGAGCTGTTCCACCCCTCGAAGCCCTCCCCCAGCGCATCCAACTCGGCCTCGCCATAGACCGAGTCATAGATCTCCCGCCACTCCTCGACCTGCTCACCGGTCGTGCCGCCCTCCCCTGCTGCCGAGGGGACGATGTAGGCGACGAGGCGGGTGTCGTCCTGGTGTGCGCGGGCGACCACCAGTGCCTGCGCGACACCCGGTTCGGCCTCCAACGCGGCCTGGATCTCGCCGGGTTCGATACGGAAGCCACGGATTTTCACCTGGTCGTCGGCACGGCCCAAGTACTCCAGTTGCCCATCGGCGTTCCAGCGTACGAGGTCACCTGTGCGGTACATGCGCGCGCCGGGGGCGCCGAAGGGGCTGGCGACGAAACGCTCGGCGGTCAGTGCCGGGCGGCCGGCGTATCCGCGCGCCAGTCCGGGCCCCGAGACATACAACTCCCCCGGCACACCCGCTGGAGCAAGCGCCAAGCGCTCGTCCAGTACAAACAGGGCCGCACCGGGTACTGGCCGCCCGATGGGCGCACCCTCGCCCGCCGTCAGCGGATCACTGATCGCTGCCGCCACGGTGATCTCCGTAGGCCCGTACGCATTGACCACGCGCCGCCCGCCATCCGTCCACCGGGACACCAGCTCGGGCGGGCAAGCCTCCGCCCCCACCCCGAGAGCGACGAGGCCACCAAGGCGTTCCCACGCCCCCTCGGGCAGTGTCGCGACCACCGAGGGCGGCAGGAAAGCATGTGTCACCCCGCCTCCAGCGAGGGCTTCTTCCAGCTCCTCGCCCGCCGGACCAGAACCCTCCGGAATGACCAGCGCCGAACCGGAACCCCACGCCAGCACCAGCTCCAGCACCGACGCGTCGAAACTCAGCGACGCCGTACGCAGCACACGGCCGCCGGCACCGATACCCATCCGCTCCACCAGACCGGCCGCGAACCCCGCGATACCGGCGTGCGTGACCTCCACACCCTTCGGGCGACCGGTCGAGCCCGAGGTGTAGATGACGTACGCGGGGTGCGAAAGCAGCAACGGTGTCCTGCGCTCGACGTCAGTGATCTCCGCACCCGACAGAGCTGTGGTGTCGACGTCATCGAGCAGCACCACATCCGCCCGGTCTCCGGGCAGCTCGCCCGCAGCCGCCCGCGTCGTCAGCACCAACCCCGGCCGCGCATCCTCCAACAGGAAACCGATCCGCGCCCCCGGATACTCCACATCCACCGGCACATACGCAGCCCCCGCCGAGACGACGGCGAGTACCGAGACCAGCTGCTCCACACCCGCCGGAACCGCGACCGCCACCACATCCCCGGGACCCACCCCCCGGCCGATCAACCACCGCCCCAGCCGGTTCACCCGATCGGCCAACTCGCGGTAAGACAAGACCTCTTCGCCCCGGACGACAGCCACCGCCCCCGGGCACTCCCGCACCCGGCCGGCAAAGAGCTCCGGCAACGTCACCGGAACGGACACTTCGCCCGCCGCCGACCACCCGAGCAACCGCTCCCGCTCACCCTCCCCCAGCACATCAAGCTCGCCCACTCGGGTCTCCGGGCCGGTCAGTGCCTCGCTGAGCAGTCGCTCCAGCCGGGCCCCGAATGCCTCCACCGTGCCCGTGTCGTACAGGTCCGTCGCGTACTCGATGAACCCCGACAGGCCCGCCGGACGGCCCTCCTCATCGAAGGTCTCGGACAGGCTGACCGTCACGTCGAACTTCGCCGTACCCGTCCCCACCGATTCCGTCCGCACCCCGAGCCCGGGCAGCTCGAACCTGCCCTCCTCGTTGTTCTGGAGCACCAACGCCACCTGGAACAACGGATGCCGGCCCCCCGACCGCACCGGGTTCAGCCGCTCCACCACCAGCTCGAACGGCACATCCTGATGCGCGAACGCCTCCAGACACCCCTCACGCACCCGGCCCAACAACTCCGAGAACGACGGGTCGCCCGACACGTCCGTCCGCAGGACCAACGTATTCACGAAGAAGCCGACCAGATCGTCCAGGCCCTCGTCCGTCCGCCCCGCGACCGGTGAGCCGACGACGATGTCCGTTCCGGCGCCCAGCCGTGACAGGAGGCTCGCGAGGCCGGCGTGCAGCACCATGAACAGGGTGACGTCCGCCGACCGCGCGAGGTCCCGCAGTCCGGCATGCAGGCCGGCGCCGATCTCGAAGCCGAGCACCTCACCCTCGTACGAGGCCGAAGCGGGGCGCGGCCGGTCCACCGGGACCGTCGCCTCGTCCGGCGCGCCCGCCAACAGCTGTTGCCAGTACGCGAATTGGGACCCCACCACACTCGTCGGGTCTTCCACGTCCCCCAGCACCTCGTGCTGCCACACGGTGTAGTCCGCGTACTGCACCGGCAGCGGCGCCCACGCCGGGGCCGCGCCGCCCGACCGGGCCGCGTACGCCGCCACCAGGTCCCGGGCCAGCGGGCCAGCCGACCAGCCGTCCCCCGCGATGTGGTGCAGTACCAGCACCAGGATCGCGTCATCGCCGCCGGTGACGTCGAGCAGGTGGGCGCGGAGGGGCACGTCCCGGTCGAGGCGGAAGCCGTGCCGGATGGTCTCGGCGACGCGGTCGGTGACCGCGGCCTCCGCGACCGGTTCGACGGTCAGCGGCACCCGGGCCTCGTCGACCGGCAGCACGCGCTGGTACGGCCGGCCCTTGCTCTCGGGGAAGACCGTGCGCAGCGATTCGTGGCGTGCCACGACGTCGTTGACGGCGGTCTCCAGCGCCTCGCGGTCCACGTCGCCGGTGAGACGGAGGGTGAAGGGCATGTTGTAGGTCGCCGAGGGGCCTTCGAGTTTGTGCAGGAACCACAGCCGCTGCTGGGCGAACGACAGCGGCAGCAGCTCCGGGCGCGGCCGTGCCTCCAGCTCCGGACGCACCTCTCCTTCGGTCAGGTGGGCGACGAGGCGCGCGACGGTCGGGGCCTCGAACAGCACCCGCAGCGGCAGTTCCACGCCCATGACGCGGCGGACCCTGCTCACCAGGCGGGTCGCGAGCAGCGAGTGGCCGCCGAGGTCGAAGAAGCTGTCGTCCACCCCGACCGAGGGCACCCCGAGGAGGTCCGCGAACAGGGCGCACAGGATCTCCTCTTGTGGGGTGCGGGGTGCCGTGGCGGTGTGCCCGGCGTACCGCGGCGTGGGCAGCGCGGCGCGGTCGAGCTTGCCGTTGGGTGTCAGCGGCAGCGCGTCCAGCAGGATGACCGTGGACGGTACGAGGTAACCCGGCAGGACGTCCTGGAGGGCGGAGCGCAGCGACTCGGGAGTCGCCTCGGCGCCGGGGGTCGGGACGGCGTACGCGGCGAGCCGTGTCTCTCCCGCGTGGACGAACGGCGTGACGACCGCCTGGGCGACGGTGGGCAGCCGCCGCAGCGCCTCCTCCACCTCGCCCGGCTCCACCCGGAACCCGCGGATCTTCACCTGGTCGTCGGCCCGGCCGAGGTACTCCAGCTGGCCGTCGGCGTTCCAGCGGACGACGTCTCCGGTGCGGTACATCCGGGCGCCCGGCTCCTGGAACGGGCAGGCCACGAACCGCTCGGCCGTCAGCCCGGGCCGGCCGACGTAGCCGCGGGCGAGTCCGGGGCCCGCCACATACAGCTCACCGGGTACGCCCGGCGGTACCGGGGTCAGGCCGCCGTCCAGGACGAACACGCGGGCGCCGACGACCGGTGTGCCGATGGGGGCGTGCGTCCCGGTGAGGGGCCGGCTGGTGGTGGCGTAGACCGTGGCCTCGGTCGGGCCGTAGGCGTTGATCATCAGGCGTCCGGCGGACCAGCGTGCGGCCAGGGCGGGCGGGCACGCCTCGCCCGCGACGACGAGGGAGCCGAGGTCGGGCAGCGCGGACTCGGCACCGGCCGGGAGGGTGGCCAGGACGGACGGCGGGATGAAGAGGTGGGTGGCCCGGTGGGCGGCGAGCGCCGCGGCGAGCTGCTCGCCGACCAGGTGCTCGGTGCCGGTCTGCACGAGGGCGGCGCCGACGGTGAAGCCGGTCAGGAGTTCCATGACGGACACGTCGAAGTTGGACGAGGTGAACTGGAGGGTGCGGCTGCCCTCGGTGAGGCCGAAGCGCTCGGCGGTGGCGGTCAGCCCCGCCAGACCGGCGTGGGTGACGGTCACGCCCTTCGGGGTGCCGGTGGAACCCGAGGTGTAGATGACGTACGCGGTGTTGTGCGGGCTCAGGGGTGCCGTGCGGTCGGCGTCGCGGGGTGCCCGCTTCGGCTGCCGGTCCCACGCGGCGAGAGTGGCGGGGTCGTCGGTGAGGTGGAGCGGTGCCCGGACGTCCAGGGGCCGGGTGGCGAGCACCAGTGCGGGCCGGGCGTCGGAGACGAGGTACGCGATCCGCTCGGCGGGGTGTCCGGGGTCGATCGGCAGGTAGGCCGCCCCGGCCTTGAGGACACCGAGGATGACGGCGATCTGGGTGCGGGAGCGGTCGACGGCGACGCCGACCGGCGTCTCGGGGCCCGCGCCCCGCGCGATGAGCCAGTGGGCGATCTGGTTGGCGTGCGCGTCGAGTTCGGCGTAGGAGGTGGTGCCGTCGGCGTCGATCAGCGCGGGTGCGTGCGGGGTGGCGTGCACCTGCCTGGTGAACAGTTCGGGCAGGGTCGCCGTCGGCTCGGTGCGCGCCGAGGTGCCCCAGGTGGCGAGGGCGCGCCGTTCGCCGGCGTCGAGGATGTCCAGTGCGCGAAGGCGCCGGTGCGGATCGTTCGCGGCGGTGCTCAGCAGGCGGGTCCAGCGGGCCGCGAAGGCGTCCATGGTGGCGGGATCGTAGAGGTCGGTGGCGTATTCGATCGTGCCGGTGAGTCCGGCGGGCCCGCCGTCCGCGTCGAAGTCCTCGACCAGGTTGAGGGTGAGGTCGAACTGCGAGCCGCCGGCGGCCGGTTCGAGGAGCTGGGTGTGCAGGCCCGGCAGGTCGAAGCGCAGGTCCGTGTTGTTCTGCAGGGCCAGCATGACCTGGATGAGGGGGTGGTGGGCGGTGGAGCGCTGCGGGTTGAGCTTTTCCACCAGGTACTCGAAGGGGATGTCCTGGTGGGTGTAGGCGGCCAGGCTGGTCTCCCTGACCTGGGCGAGGAGGTCGGCGAACGAGGGGTCGCCGGAGGTGTCGGTGCGCAGGATCAGGGTGTTGACGAAGAAGCCGACCAGGTCGTCCAGGTTCTCGTCGGTGCGTCCGGCGATGGGTGAGCCCACCGCGATGTCCGTGCCCGCGCCGAGGCGGGAGAGCAGGGCGGCGAGGCCGGTGTGCAGGACCATGAACAACGTGGCGTCCGCCGAGCGGGCCAGCTCCCGCAGGGCGGTGTGCGTCGGGGCGTCGAGCGTGAAGGCGCTCTGGGCGCCGCGCTTGGAGGCGACGGGCGGCCGCGGCCGGTCCGTGGGCAGGCTCACGACCTCGGGCAGGCCGGCCAGGTGCTCGGTCCAGTAGGCGGCCTGGCGGGCGAAGAGGGTGTCGGGGTCGGTGTCGTCGCCGAGCAGGTCGTGCTGCCAGAGGCTGTAGTCGGCGTACTGCACCGGCAGCGCGGACCACCGTGGCCGCTCTTCCGCGCGGCGGGCGGTGTAGGCGCTCTTGAGGTCGTCGGCGAGCGGGCCGAGCGACCAGCCGTCCCCGGCGATGTGGTGGATGGTCAGCACGAGTACGTGGGTGTCGGGGCCGGTGCTCAGCAGGCGCGGCCGGACGGGGATCTCGCGGTCGAGTGCGAAGCGATGACGGACGCACTCCGCCACGCGTGCGTCCAGCTCATCGGCTGCGAGTCGCTCGGGCGCCAGCTCCAGAAGTACGTCGGCGGCGTCCAGGACGCGCTGGTGGGGCTGTCCGTCGGTGTCGGGGAAGACGGTGCGCAGGGGTTCGTGGCGCGCGACGACGTCGTTGAGCGCCCACTCCAGGGCTCCGACGTCCAGCTTCCCGGTCAGCTTCAGGACGAGCGGCATGTTGTACGTCGCCGACGCGCCCTCGAACTTGTACAGGAACCACAGCCGCCGCTGGGCGAACGACAACGGCAACACCCGCGGCCGCTCCCGCCGCGCCAGCACCGGACGCGACCCCGCCTGCGACAACCTCCCCGCCAGCCCCGCCACCGTCGGCGCGTCGAACAACGCCCGCAACGGCAACTCCACCCCCAACACCGCACGCACCCGGCTCACCAACCGGGTCGCCAGCAGCGAATGACCCCCCAGATCGAAGAAGTTGTCCTCGACGCCCACCACCGGCAGGCCGAGGACGTCCGCGAAGAGGGTGGCGAGGATCTGTTCCTGCGGTGTGCGGGCCGCCCGCCCGGAGGTGCCCGTGAAGTCGGGGGCGGGCAGCGCGGCCCGGTCGACCTTGCCGCTCGGTAGGCGCGGCACGTCGTCGAGGACGACGAAGGCCGAGGGCACCATGTGGTCGGGCAGCCGGTCGCGCACCGCGTCCCGTACCGCGGCCACCGACAGCCCGCCCCGCTCCTCCGGCACCAGATAGGCGACGAGCCTGTTCACGCCGTCCTGCTGTGCGTGGGCGGTCACCACCGCCTGGGCGACGTCCGGCCGGCCGCGCAGCACGGCCTCGATCTCGCCGGGTTCGACGCGGAAGCCGCGGATCTTCACCTGGTCGTCGGCACGGCCCAGGTATTCGAGCTGACCGGCGGTGTTCCAGCGGGCGAGGTCGCCCGTGCGGTACATGCGCGCGCCGGGCCCGGCGAAGGGACAGGCCACGAACCGTTCGGCCGTCAGGCCGGGCCGGCCGACATAGCCGCGCGCCAGGCCCGCCCCGGCGATGTACAGCTCCCCCCACATGCCCGCCGGGGCGAGGTCGAGGTGCTCGTCCAGCACCAGTCCGGCCAGCCCCGGCAGGGGGCGGCCGATCGGGACGACACCGGTGTCCGGGCCGGCCGGCACCGAGCTCATCGCGGCGCCCACGGTCGACTCGGTGGGTCCGTACGCGTTGATCATCCGGCGTCCGGGGGCCCACCGCGCCGCCACGTCCGGGGGGCACGCCTCGCCCGCGACGGCCAGGGTCGTCAGGTGGGTGAGCCGGTCCGGCCCATGGGTGTCCTCCAGGGTGACCAGGACGGACGGCGGGAGGGTCGCGTTGGTGATCCGCTCGCGGTGGAGCAGCTCGGCGAGTTCCTGTCCGGCGAGGCCGGTCTCCTCGGGGATCACCAGGGTGGCCGCGGCGCTGAAGGTGGTCACCATCTCGGAGACCATGGCGTCGAAGCTGGACGGCGAGAACTGCAGCACCCTGTCGCCGGGGCGCAGTGCGAACGCGGCCCGCTTGGCCGCCGCGAGCCCGGCGATCCCGGCGTGCGTCACCTCGACGCCCTTGGGGCGGCCGGTCGAACCGGACGTGTAGATCACGTACGCGGTGTACGCCGGGTCGACGGCGATGCCCGGGTCGGTGTCGGGGTGGTCCGTGAAGTCCTGTCGTACCCACGCGTCGTCGAGCACCACCGACGGCTCCGCGTCGGCGAGCATGTACGCCCGGCGCTCGGCCGGGTAGTCCGGGTCCACGGGCACATAGGCCGCGCCGGTCTTCAGCACGCCGAGCAGGGCGGCGAGCAGGCCGGGGCCGCGCCGCATCAGCAGCGCCGCCCGCCGGCCCGGCCCGAGGCCCTGGCCGGCGAGCCGCCGTGCGATCCGGTTCGACCAGGCGTCCAGTGCGGCGTACGTCAGCTCCTCGCCGCCGTGGGCGAGCGCGGGGGAGCGCGGGGCGCGCCGCACCGCCTCCGCGAAAAGGCCGGTCAGGGTGAGCGGTTCGGGCCGCGCCGTGCCGCGCGCGCCGGACCAGTCGAGCAGTTGCCGGCGCTCTTGCGGGGTGAGCAGGTCGAGGCTGTCGACGGGCAGGTCCGCGGCGTCCGCCGCGGTGGCCAGGAGCCGGGTGTACCGCGCCCCGAACGCCTGGACGGTGGCCGGGTCGTAGAGGTCGGTGGCGTACTCGATGAAGCCGGTGACGCCCGCCGGGTCGCCGTTCTCGTCGAAGGTCTCGCCGATGTTCAGCAGCAGGTCGAACTGCGAGCTGCCCTGTCCCGGGTTCTCCAGCCGTGCCTGGAGTCCGGGCAGGTCGAAGTCGACCTCGGCGGTGTTCTGGAGGGTGAGCATGACCTGGACGAGGGGGTGGTGGGCGGTGGAGCGCTGCGGGTTGAGCTTCTCCACCAGGTATTCGAAGGGGATGTCCTGGTGGGTGTAGGCGGCCAGGCTGGTCTCCCTGACCTGGGCGAGGAGACGGGCGAAGGTCGGGCGTCCCGAGGTGTCGGTGCGCAGGACGAGGGTGTTGACGAAGAAGCCGACCAGGTCGTCCAGTCCCTCGTCGGTGCGTCCGGCGATGGGCGAGCCCACCGCGATGTCGGTACCGGCGCCGAGCCGCGACAGCAGCCCGGCGAGGCCCGCGTGGAGCACCATGAACAGGGTCGCCCCGTTGGCCCGCGCCAGCTCCCGCAGGGCCGCGTGGGTCGAGGCGTCGATCTCGAACGGCAGCATGTCGCTCCGGTGGGACGCCTCGGCCGGCCGCGGCCGGTCGGTGGGCGGCGCCACGACGTCCGGCAGGTCGCGCAGGTGCTCGGTCCAGTAGGCGGCCTGGCGGCGCAGCAGGCTGTCGGGGTCGGTGTCCTCGCCGAGCAGGTCGTGTTGCCAGAGGCTGTAATCGGCGTACTGCACCGGCATCGCCGTCCACCGGGGCGGCCGGCCCTCGCGGCGGGCGGCGTAGGCGGTCACCAGGTCCTCGGCCAGAGGCGCCATCGACCAGCCGTCGGCCGCGATGTGATGCAGGGTCAGCAGCAGCATCGACTCGTCGTCCCCGGCGGTCAGCAACGTCGCGCGCAACGGCATGTCGCGGTCCAGCTCGAATCCGTGCCGGGCCAGGTCGTGCACCAGCCGCTCCCGCCGCTCCGGCGACCGCGCGTCCTCAACGGTGAGGGTGAGGCGGGTTTCGGCGGGGGTGAGGATGTGCTGGTGGGGCTCCCCGTCGACATCGGGGAAGACCGTCCGCAGCGGTTCGTGCCGGGCGATCACGTCGTTCAGCGCCGCTTCGAGAGCGGCTGCGTCGACTCGGCCGGTGAGTCGCAGGACGAGCGGGATGTTGTACGTCGCCGACGCGCCCTCGAACTTGTACAGGAACCACAGCCGGCGTTGCGCGAAGGACAGGGGAAGCCGCTGCGGCCGCTCGCGAGGTTCCAGCCTCGGGCGTGATCCCGTCGCCGACAGGTGGCGTACGACACCGGCGACCGTGGGCTGGTCGAACAGCGTGCGCAGGGCCAGGTCGACGCCGAGGACGGCCCGGATCCGGTTCACCAGACGGGTCGCCAGGAGGGAGTGCCCGCCCAGCTCGAAGAAACTGTCCTCGACACCGACCGCCGGCAGGCCCAGTACCTCGGCGAACAGGCCGCACACGATCTCTTCCTGCGGGGTCCGCGCGGCCCGCGAGGCGGTGAACGTGTACTCCGGGGCAGGCAGGGCCTTACGGTCCACCTTGCCGCTGACCGTCAACGGCAGCGCCTCCAGCACGACGAACGCCGCCGGCACCAGATGCGAGGGCAACCGCTCCCCCAGGCTGCGACGCAGGCCGGACACCAGCTCACCCGCCACCCGCGTACGCACCGGATCACTCGCCAATCCCGCGAGCGAACGCGCCCCCACCGGGACGAACGTATCCGACACCGCACCCGTGCCCGTGCCCGTGCCCGTGGGGACGAAGACCACATCCATGGTGTCCGCGCCACCGGACCCGACGCTCACCACCGCGTCCCAGCCCCGGGACTCCGCCCAGGCGCACACCGTCTCCGGGTCAAGACCGCTCTCCGCCTCCAGCAACTCCCGTACACGCTCGATCGACTGCCCCTCGGCCGCCGCCCGGGCGGCCCCGACCTCCCCGGTCAGGCGAGCGTTCGGCACCCCGGACACGCGTACCGGCAGCGCCACATCACCCAGCGCGTCCAGCGACTCGACGTCCCGCCCCCAGGCGAGGGCCCGCACACCGGCCAGCGAAAGACACTGAGCAGGGGCTTTGTACAGGACCACGTCGTAGCGGTGCCGGGTCAGCTCGTTGTGGGCAGTGCCCCGCTTCCACCGCACGTCCACGCCCACCGCTTCCGGGCGTGCGGCCGCCCAGACGGCGAAGAAGCCGGGGTCGAGCAGCAATTCCTTCTCCGTCACCACGGCCTGCTCCACCGCCGCGCGCAGCCGATCGGTGTCCTCGATACCGGGCTGCCGGACCTGCACGGCCGTCTGCAAGGCCCGCAGCAGACCCCGGTGGCGCACATCGCCGACGATCAGCCGCCCACCCTCGGCCAGCAGCCCGAACGCCTGGTCCAGCACCCGCTCCAAGTACTCCCAGCCCGGGAAGTACTGCACCACGGAGTTGATGACCACCGTGTCGAACCCACCAACGGGCAGCCCCGACACATCATCGGCCGCCTGACAGCGCACCTCCACGTGATCCCAGCCAAGGCCCGCCGCCTGCCCACGCAACCGCTCCACGACCGACGAGGAGAAGTCCGTCGCCCAGTACGACTCCACCCCCGGCGCCACATGCCCCATCAACAGCCCGGAACCGACACCGATCTCCAACACCCGGCGAGGCGCGAATCCCCGGATGCGTTCCACGACCGCGCGGCGCCATTCCCGCATCTCTGCCAGCGGGATCGGCTCACCCGTGTAGGAGCTGTTCCACCCCTCGAAGCCCTCCCCCAGCGCATCGGACTCGGCCTCGTCATACACCGAGTCGTAGATTTCCCGCCACTCCTCGACCTGTTCGCCGGTCGACCCTTCCGCGCCTGCCGATGAGGGCACGACATAGGCGACGAGGCGGGTGTCATCGTGATGGGGACGGGCGACGACCAGAGCCTGGGCGACGCCCGGTTCTGCTTCCAACGCGGCTTGGATCTCCCCGGGTTCGATGCGGAAGCCGCGGATCTTCACCTGGTCGTCGGCACGGCCCAGGTATTCGAGCTGACCGGCGGTGTTCCAGCGGGCGAGGTCACCTGTGCGGTACATGCGCGCGCCGGGGGTGCCGAAGGGGCTGGCCACGAAGCGTTCGGCGGTCAGTGCCGGGCGGCCGGCGTATCCGCGCGCCAGTCCGGGCCCAGAGACGTACAGCTCCCCCGGCACACCGGCCGGAGCAAGCGCCAGGCGCTCGTCCAGTACGAACAGGGCCGCACCCGGCACCGGCCGCCCGATGGGCGCGCCCTCGCCCGCCGTCAACGGATCACTGACCGCTGCCGCCACCGTGATCTCCGTCGGACCATAGGCATTGACCAGCCTACGACCGGGGGCCCACCGGGACACCAGTTCCGGCGGGCACGCTTCCGCGCCCACGGCCAGGCCCACCAGGTCGTGGAGGCGTTCCCAAGCGCCTTCGGGCAGTGTCGCCACCACCGAGGGCGGCAGGAACGCATGTGTCACCCCGCCTCCAGCGAGGGCTTCTTCCAGCTCCTCGCCCGCCAGACCGGAACCCTCCGGTATCACCAGCGCGGCCCCGGAACCCCAGGCCAGGACCAGCTCCAGCACCGACGCGTCGAAACTCAGCGACGCCGTACGCAGCACACGGCCGCCGGCACCGATACCCATCCGCTCCACCAGACCGGCCGCGAACCCCGCGATACCGGCGTGCGTGACCTCCACGCCCTTCGGGCGACCGGTCGAACCCGAGGTGTAGATGACGTACGCGGGGTGCGAAAGCAGCAACGGTGTCCTGCGCTCGACGTCAGTGATCTCCGCACCCGACAAAGCCCCGGTATCGACTTCGTCCATCAGCACGACACCCGGCACGCCCTCGGGCAGATCGCCCGCAGCCGCCCGCGTCGTCAGCACCAACCCCGGCCGCGCATCCTCCAACAGGAAACCGATCCGCGCCCCCGGATACTCCACATCCACCGGCACATACGCAGCCCCCGCCGAGACGACGGCGAGTACCGAGACCAGCTGCTCCACACCCGCCGGAACCGCGACCGCCACCACATCCCCGGGACCCACCCCCCGGCCGATCAACCACCGCCCCAAGCGGTTCACCCGCCCAGCCAACTCCGCATAGGACCAAGCCTCTTCACCGCTGATCACGGCAACGGCCCCCGGGCACTCCCGCACCCGGCCGGCAAAGAGGTCCGGCAACGTCACCGGCACCGGCACGGCACCAGCCACCGACCACCCCAGCAACCGCTCCCGCTCACCCTCCCCCAGCACATCAAGCTCGCCCACCCGCGAGCCGGGCCTGGCCACCGCCGCGCCCAGCAACCGCGCCAGCCGGGCTCCGAACGCCCTGGCCGTGTCCACGTCGTACAGGTCCGTCGCGTACTCGATGAACCCCGACAGGCCCGCCGGACGGCCCTCCTCGTCGAAGGTCTCGGACAGGCTGACCGTCACGTCGAACTTGGCCGTACCCGTCCCGACCTGCTCCGTCCGCACCCCGAGGCCGGGCAGCTCGAACCTGCCCTCCTCGTTGTTCTGGAGCACCAACGCCACCTGGAACAACGGATGCCGGCCCCCCGACCGCACCGGGTTCAGCCGCTCCACCACCAGCTCGAACGGCACATCCTGATGCGCGAACGCCTCCAGACACCCCTCACGCACCCGGCCCAACAACTCCGAGAACGACGGGTCGCCCGACACGTCCGTCCGCAGGACCAACGTATTCACGAACAGGCCGACCAGATCGTCCAGGCCCTCGTCCGTCCGTCCCGCGACCGGTGAGCCCACCACCGCTTCCTGGCCCGCGCCCAGCCGTGTGAGCAGTGCCGCCAGCGCGGCCTGCAACACCATGAACGGTGTCGCGTCCGCCGACCGGGCCAGACCGCGCAGTCCGGCGTGCAGGTCGGCGCCGAGTTCCAGGGGCAGCAGACCGCCCTCGTACGAGGCCGTAGCGGGGCGCGGCCGGTCGCCCGGCACCGTCACCTCGTCCGGCGCGCCCGCCAACTGGGTCTTCCAGTAGGCGAATTGCCGGGCCATTTCGCTGTCGGGGTCGTCCATGTCCCCCAGCACCTCGTGCTGCCACACGGTGTAGTCCGCGTACTGCACCGGCAGCGGCGCCCACGCCGGGGCCGCGCCGTCCGACCGGGCCGCGTACGCCGCCACCAGGTCCCGGGCCAGCGGGCCAGCCGACCAGCCGTCCCCCGCGATGTGGTGCAGTACGAGGAGCAGTACGGCGGCCGTGGGGTCGCCCTCGGTCCTGAAGAGCCATGCCTTGGCCGGGATGGCGGACGCGAGGTCGAAGGGGTGCCGGGCCGCCGCGCGGATCTCCGCGTCGAGGCGGTCCGGATCGACGGTGGCGGTGTGCAGCGTCAGGTGTGCCTCGGGCGCGGGCAGGACGCGCTGGAAGGGGCGGTCGGCGTGTTCGGAGAAGACGGTGCGCAGGGGCTCGTGCCGTGCGACCAGGTCGTTGACGGCGGCTTCCAGCGTGTCACGGTCGACGTCGCCGGTGAGGTGGAGTGCGAGCGGCATGTTGTAGGTCGCCGAGAGGCCTTCGAGTTTGTGCAGGAACCACAGCCGCTGCTGGGCGAACGACAGCGGCAGCAGCCCCGGGCGCGGCCGTGCCTCCAGCGCCGGGCGCACCCATCCCTCCGTCAGGCGGCCGACGAGGCGCGCGACGGTCGGGGCCTCGAACAGCACCCGCAGCGGCAGTTCCACGTCGAGCGCCTTGCGGACGCGGCTCGCCAGGCGCGTGGCCAGCAGCGAGTGGCCGCCGAGGTCGAAGAAGTCGTCGTCCACCCCGACCGAGGGGACTCCGAGGATGTCCGCGAACAGGCCGCACAGCACGGCTTCGGTCTCCGTGCGGGGGGCCCGTGACGGACCGGAGCCCTCGTACACGGGGGCGGGGAGCGCGGCGCGGTCGATCTTGCCGTTCGTCGTCAGCGGCAGCGCGTCCAGCAGGACGGCGGCGGACGGCACGAGGTGGTCGGGCAGGATGTGCCGCAGGTCGGCGCGCAGGGACGCGGGGGTCACTTCGGCGTCGGGGGCCGGGACCGCGTACGCGACGAGACGCGCGTCGCCCGTCGTGTGGGTGAGCGGCAGTACGACGGCCTGGGCCACGGCGGGGTGGCGCCGCAGCGCCTCCTCCACCTCGCCCGGCTCCACCCGGAACCCGCGGATCTTCACCTGGTCGTCGGCCCGGCCCAGGTATTCCAACTGGCCGTCGGCGATGCGGCGGACGACGTCTCCGGTGCGGTACATCCGGGCGCCCGGTTCGTCGAACGGGCAGGCGACGAAGCGTTCCGCTGTCAGGCCCGGCCGCTTCACGTACCCGCGTGCCAGGCCGGGGCCGGTCACGTACAGCTCCCCTGCGGTGCCTTCCGGGACAGGGGCCAGGGTGTCGTCCAGGACGAACACGCGGACCTCGGCCACCGGTGTTCCGATCGGGGGTCGTGCGCCGTCGTGGTCGGGGGTCGTGAGAGGTTCGGTCAAGGTGGTGGCGACCGAGCATTCGGTGGTGCCGTAGCCGTTGACCAGTTCGTGGTCGGCGGACCACCGGCGCACGAGGTCGGGCGGGCAGCTCTCGCCGCCGATGTGCACGCGGCGCAGGTGCGGCAGCGTGGACTCGGTGTCGGCGGGGAGGGTGGCGAGCACCGGGACCGGCAGGGTGACGTGGGTGATCCGTTCGTCGGCCAGGACGGCGGCGAGTTCCTCGCCGAGCAGGCGGTGCTGTGTGGGCAGGACGAGGGTGCCGCCGCCGGCGAAGGTGGTGAGCAGGTCCCAGATGGCCACGTCGAAGGTGGGTGGCGCCAGTTGGAGCACGCGGGATCCGGTGTCGGTGCTCTGGTGCGCGGCCGCCGTGGCGACGAGGGCGGCGAAGCCCGTGTGCGGGACACCGACCGGCTTCGGGGTGCCGGTGGAGCCCGAGGTGTGGATGACGTAGGCCAGGTCGCGGGGGAACAGCGGCCGGGTGCGGTCGCCGTCGCGGGGTGCCGTGGCGGGGCAGGCGGCGATGGCCGTGCCGGTGGCGGGGTCGTCGAGCGGGAGCAGCCGGGCATCGCCGGGCGGAAGGCGGCGGGCGAGCTCGGCGTGGAGCAGGACCGCCCGGGGGGCGCTGCCGCGCAGCAGGTGGGTGAGGCGTTCGGTGGGCTGCCCAGGGTCCAGTGGGAGGTAGGCGGCGCCTGCCTTCATGACGCCGAGGAGAGCGGCGATGTGCTCGGGGCCGCGCGGCAGGGCGACGGCGATCCGGTCGTCGGGGCCCAGGTCGTTGGCGATGAGCCACCGGGCGATGCGGTTGGCGCGCGCGTCGAGTTCGGCGTACGTCCAGGTGGTGGTGGCCGCGCTGACGGCGATGGCCCGGGGGGTCAGCGCCGCCCGGTTCTCGAAGATGTCGGGCAGCGTGGTGGGGTCGGCTGCCGCCCCCCGGGGTCCGCTTCCGTCCGTGGACCGACCGCTCGTGTTCGGCTCGTCAACGTTTCGCATGATGATGTCTTCTGCCCCTGGGGTCCGAGTGGTGCGCGGCGCGGCGGAGTTGTGGTGGACGTGGTGAGGGAGGCGGGCGGGGGTGCGGGTGCCGTCGGCGGCGGCCGTCAGCCTCGTGCGACGGCGACGGGGAAGGACCTGAGTCCGGCGATGCTCGGGTTCCGGTAGTACTGGAGGGGGCCGTCGGTCCGTTCGAGGACGGGGAACCGCCGCAGCAGCGAGGTGAGGGCGATCCGCAGCTCGGTCCGGGCCAGCGGCGCGCCCAGGCAGTAGTGGACCCCTTGCCCGAAGCCGACGTGCTGGTTGTGCTGCCGGCGGATGTCGAAGCGCTCGGGGTCCTCGAACTGCCGCTCGTCGTGGTTGGCGGACAGTGCGGACAGCGACACGAACTGTCCCGCCGGGATGCTGACGTCGCCGAGCCGGGTGTCCTGTGTGGTCAGGCGCAGGCTGTTCGGCACGGCGGGGCGGTAGCGGACCGACTCCTCGACGGCGGCCGGTATCAGGCCCGCGTCCCGGCGTACGGCGGTCAGCGTGTCGGGGTGACGGAGCAGTTCGAAGACGAGGCTGGCCAGTGAGCAGGCGGTCGTCACGTGCCCGCCGATGAGCAGCAGTTTGCCGATGTTGACGACCTCCTCCTCGGTGAGCCGTTCGCCGTCCACCTCGGCCTGGGCGAGCCTGCTGAAGAGGTCGTCCTTGGGGGTGGCGCACCGCAACCGGTAGTGCTCGCGCAGGTAGGCGAGCAGTTCGGCGCCCGCCGCGTCGATC
This sequence comes from Streptomyces sp. NPDC031466, assembly GCF_055581265.1. Lineage (NCBI taxonomy): Bacteria > Bacillati > Actinomycetota > Actinomycetes > Kitasatosporales > Streptomycetaceae > Streptomyces > Streptomyces sp. NPDC031466. The sequence goes on along the minus strand of NZ_JBVIJT010000003.1, from coordinate 126,390 downwards.
GCCTTGACGAGGTCCTCGCCCGCCAGGTCGCCCGCCTCGAAGGAGAGCAGCCGGTCGGCCCAGCCGCGCAGCAACTCCCGGTCCTCGTAGGGGAGCCCGATCAGCTCGGCGATGACCATGACCGGCAGGGGGTCGGCGAGGTCGCGGGCCACGTCGATCTCGGACCGGTCGTCCACGGCGTCCAACAGGCGTTCCACGGTGGTCTCGATCTCCGGGGCGAGGCCGGCGACGGTCCGCTGGTTGAACGCCTTGCCGATCAACGCGCGCAGCAGCCGGTGCCTCGGCGGGTCCATCTCGGTGAGGCGGCCCTGGCCCCAGGCGTCCGACTTGCCCCACTCGGTCGGGTAGGCCCGCCACAGTTCGGAGGAGAAGGTGGCGTGGTCCAGGCTGGCGGCGGCGACGTCGGCGTACCGGAGGACCATCCAGGCGCCCGTCGCGGGGTCCTGGTGGACGGGACGCTCGTCCCGCATGACGCGGAACCAGTCCTGAAGCGCTTTTCCGTCGTCCAGGGAATAGGGCGGAGCGGGCTCCGCATTTCCCTGGGGCGTATAAGCGTGTGCTTCTTCTGGGCGCACGAAAAACTCCTTCTCCCCGCACATGAAGGAAACAGGACAAGTGACATTCGTCCCGAGACTCGATCACGGCCCGGTCGATGTCAAGATTTTGGAATGTGAACAGCCCCGGCTCTCATTGCGTTCAGGAGTGCGCCGCGAACGCAATAGCGCGTGCATTTTCGGATTTCGGCTCCGCTGCTAACGTCGCCCCATGACTCTTCCCGAGAATCGGCCATTCCGTTTCGGCGTCAATCTCGTCACGCCCGCACCGCGGCGCGCCTGGGCAGAAAAGTCCCGCAAGGTCGAGGACCTGGGATTCGATGTGCTCGGCGTGCCGGACCACCTCGGCGCACCCGCCCCGTTCCCCGCCCTGGTGGCGGCCGCCGAGGCCACCGAGCACATCCGGGTGACCACGTTCGTGCTCAACGCCGCGTTCCACAACCCGGTGCTCCTGGCCCGGGAGGTGGCCACCGCCGACCTGCTGACCGACGGCCGCCTGGAGGTGGGTCTCGCGGCGGGCTCCATCCGGCAGGGCACCGGTTCCGACGGGGTGCCGTTCCCGTCCGCCGGTGAACGCGTCGGCCTGCTGGAGCACACCGTGAAGGAGCTGCGCGCTCTGATGGTGAACCCCGAGCACGCGCCGCAGCCGGTGCGGCCGGGCGGCCCGCCGCTGCTGGTGGCCGGCAACGGCGACCGGGTGCTGCGGCTGGCCGCCGAACACGCCGACATCGTCGGCTTCACCGGGATCTTCGCGGGGCGCGGGGAGTTCCCCCAGCTCGCGAGCCCGGAGGAGCTGGGCGAGCGGGTGGCGCTGGTCCGCGAGCAGTTGGGCGCCCGGGTCGCGGAGGTGGAGCTGAACCTGCTGGTGCAGCAGGTGCTCGTCACGGACGATCCGCGGGGGACCGCCGAGGAGTGGGCGCGCCACCCGCTGGCCCACTTCACCCCCGAGCAGGTGCTCGCGGCGCCGGCCTGGCTGATCGGGTCGCAGCGGGAGATAGCCGACCGGCTGACGGAGTACCGGGAGCGGTTCGGCCTCAGCTACATCGTGGTCCTGGAGCCGTGGCTCGAGGCGTTCGCCCCCATCGTCGAGATGCTGAAGTGACGCGCTCCTGAGGCACCCGGTGCCGGGCGGGCGGGCTCACCGTCCGTCCGGCCGCGTACCGTCCCCGCCCGCTTCGAGCGCGTCCGCGGCGCGGCTGATCTTCTCCAGGGCCTCCTCGCGGAGTTCGAGCCCGTGCCGGTAGTACTCGCCCTGGCCCTCGGGGTGCTCGTGCAGGGCGTCACGGACGGCGAGGAGACCGGCCGGCCGGACCGGTTCGAGACGCGGCAAGGGACCGCCCACGGCGCCGTTGAGCAGGTCCACCGTGCGCCAGGCGAAAAAGTAGAAGGCGTCGGTGTACACCGACGCCCAGTCCCATGCCTCAAGGAATTGCTGACGCTCGTCGGCGGCGCTCTGCCTGGCGTCCGCCGATGCCCATGACGAGGAATCCAGAACCGCCACGACGGATTCCATCAGCATGTCGAGCTGTCCGAAACGGGTGTGGATTTCCGCCAACACCCCCGACGGAACGCGCCAGGGGGTGCCGGGCCTGTCCACCAGTCCCGCATATCGCTTCCACTCGTCGACCACAGGCTCATACACGAGGCCCGATTATGGCATGCGGGCGGCCGCGGTCGTCAGCCCTTTCCGGGTTCTTATTCCGGCCCGTCGAGGCCGTAGCGCGCCGAGGGGTCCGTGTGCCGCAGTTCGGGGGAGAAGTACGCCTTGAGCCGGGGCCTGCCGGGGCCCGGACGCCAGGCCACGTAGTTGTGGATGCCCCGGCCCGCGGCCGGCGGGCGGGACGCCACCTCGCGAAGCGCCCGCTCGTAGAGGCCGGCGGGACGGTGGCAGGCGGCCAGCGCCTCCTTCATCCGGTGGCGTACCGCCTCGTCGTCGGGGGCGTAGGTCCACATGGGGAGGTAGACGGTCGCCCCGACGGCCGTGGCGGGGCGCGCCCCGGTGAACGACAGGCAGGTGACCGGGGGCTGGGCGGAGAGGTCGGCGGCCGCCTCGGGCAGCATCGTCTCGCAGAACTTCCGTACGGGCGCGGGCGCGAACCCGGGGTGGGGCGCCATGAGTTCGGCGAGGCCCTCGGCGTCCGTGGCGTAGTGCCGGAAATACAGCTTCACCCGTGCCGCGGGATCCGCGGACAGGTCGAGCGAGAACATCACCGGCCGGTCGAGCCGCTCGCCACGCGCCATGTGGGCGCTCACCGCGGGCCAGGCCGCGCCGAGGCCGACGGCCGCCAGACCCCGCCGGCACAGCTCGCCGGCCCGCTCGGGGCCGGCGACGGCCGGGTAGAACCAGACCTTGAACTGGACGTCCCCGCTCCGTCGCACCTCGGCACCGAACATCGCGACGTGCTCGGTGGCCGGCTTCTCCGGCAGGTACAGGTCGGCGACCTGCGCCCACCGCCGCTCGTCCGTGCCGTACCGGCGGACCAGGGCCGCCATCGTGGCGCGGGCGGACACGACCCGGTCCACCGGGCGGTCCCCGGGGCGCAGGGCCTCCACGGCGAACTGCAGGGCCGGATCGTCGTCGAGGCCGATGGCGAACTCCACCGGCGAACCGTCGGACGACACGTCGGACTCGGGCAGTTGCGCGGCCGTGGCCGTGCCCCACGAGCCCGTCAACGTGTCGAAGGCCTCCACACACACGCCGCGCCGCCCCGGGCCGAGGGCGTCCGCCAGAGCGGCCAGGCGCGCCGCGCCCGCCGTCCTGGCGGACGGGGCCGGCCCGGTGTCCGTCCCGCTGCTCGCGCTCACCATCTCCATCGCCGCCGGCCTCCTTCGGGTCAGCCGAGCGCGAGCGGCAGCCGGGACAGTCCGCGCAGCGTGCCGTTCGGCCGCACCACGGGTTCGCCCGCCGCACGGGTGGCGGGGTGCCGCAGCAGGGCCGCCAGCGTCACGCGGGCCTCGATGCGGGCGAGGTTGAGGCCGAGGCAGGAGTGCGCGCCGCGGCCGAAGCCCAGGTGGTTGTTGGGCCTGCGGTCCAGCCTGAGCGTCTCGGGGTCGGGGAACTGCGCGGGGTCACGGTTGGCCGCGCCGATCAGCGCGGTCACCACCTGGCCCCGCTTGACGGTGACCCCGCCCACCTCGGTGTCCTCGGTGCAGGCGCGGGCCAGTGCCTGCACCGGGCCGACGTAGCGGATCAGCTCCTCGACGGCGGTGTCCAGCGGCACGTCGCCGCGCACCAGGGACTCCCAGGCGCCGGGGGTGGCGAGCAGGGCGGCGAGGGCGTTGCCGAGGAAGCGGCTGGGCACCTCGAACCCGGCGTGGAAGAAGGCGCGCACGGAGTTGACCAGGACGTCGTCGGCCTCGACGCCGGAGCCGGGCAGGCGGCGGACCACCTCGGGCAGGACGCCGTGCGGGCCGGGGTCGGCGAGCCAGGTGCGCACCAGGTCGTTGAAGTGGGCGCGGGCGCGCAGTCCGGGCTCTTCCGCGTCGGGGTCGAGCTGCGCGTCCATGCTGTGGTCGAGGTCGTCGTTGAAGCGGGCGAACGCCTCGTCGGTGGCGGGCGGTTCGACGCCGATGAACCGGGTGATGGCCCGCAGGGTGAACACGTCGGCGTAGTCGTGGATGAAGTCGAAGGACGGCCGCTCGGCCAGGCTGTGGAGCAACTGGTCGGCGTAGGCGCCGAGTTCCTCGCGCAGGGCGTCGAGGTCCTGTGTGCGGACCGCGTCGAGGGCGAGGTGGCGCAGCGGTGTCTGGTCGGGCGGGTCGAGGGTCTGGAGGCTGAGCAGGGTCGGCGGGGTGGGGATGCCGATCTTGCGGAAGTCGGTGCTGAACCGGTCGGAGTCGCGCAGGATCGCCGTGCAGTCGGCGTGCCGGGTCAGCAGCCAGGAGTCGATGTCCGCGTGCCAGTACACCGGCTGGGTCTCGCGCAGCCGCCGGTAGACCGGGTAGGGGTCGGCGAGCACCGCGGGGTCGAGGGGGCTGAACAGGGGGTCGGTGGCCTCAGGGGCGGGCGATACGGTCACGGCTGTCTCCGGTGTTGGCGCCGACACCGACGCTGACGGGCGGCTGGGGGTCCGGTCCGGTGGCCTCGCCGTCGGTCGTCGGAGCGTGTCCGGTGACCGGGCAGCGGCCGGGGGCCGGCGCTTGCAGGAAGGCGGGCGACGACTCGTGGTCGTCGTAGTAGCGGTGGAAGACGGGGGTCACCCCGCCCGAGAGCGGGGGCACGATCCAGGACCAGTCGGCGGGCACGGTGCGGCCGGCCTTCTCCTCGCGGCGCAGGTGGCGCAGGAAGCGCTCCGACTCGGTGTGGTGGTCGGTCATCGTGATGCCGTCCTGCTCGAACGACCAGAGCACCGCCACGTTCAGCTCGACGAGCGCCCGGTCCTTCCACAGGGTCCGGTCGCTGGTGCGGTCCAGGCCCAGCCGGTCGGCGACCTCGGGCAGCAGGTCGTAGCGCTGGGTGTCGACCAGGTTGCGGGCGCCGATCTCGGTGCCCATGTACCAGCCGTTGAAGGGGGCCGCGCCGTACCGCACACCGCCGATGTCGAGGACCATGTCGGAGATGACGGGCAGCGCGTGCCAGCGCAGGCCGAGGTCGGCGAACCAGTCGTGGTCGGGGTGGCGCAGCGGGACCTCCCGCACGGCGTCGGCCGGGAGGTCCAGGATCCGGGCCGCCTCGCCCGGTCCCTGGACCAGCAGCGGCAGGACGTCGAAGCGGGTGCCCGGGCCGCCGGGCCAGCCGAGCGCCCGGAGGCGGTCGGTGAGGTCGGCGGACGCCGGGTCGCCGGTGACGCGGCCGTCGGGGCCGCGGTAGCCGGCGTAGCGGATGAGCTGCGGGTTGTGGATGCGCGGCCCGGTGCCGTCGGGGCCGTCGGCCGCGAAGACGCTGATCGTGGGGCGGATGCGGCCGCCGTTGAAGGCCGTCCGCAGGTGTTCGACGCACGCGCGGTGGATGTCCTCGGCCGTCCGCAGGTGGCGCAGGTCGCGGACGACCAGGCCGGGCCAGTAGAGGCGGCCGATGCAGCGCCTGCTGTTGCGCCAGGCGACCTTGGCCCCGAAGGCCAGTTCCTCGGCGGTGTGCGCGTAGGTGCCGCTCTGGCGGATCTCGCCGCGGATCTCGGCCATGCGGTCGGCCGGCGGGCGCTCGACGGCGTTCTCCGAGCTGTAGAGCCGGATGAACTCGTCGGCGCGTGCGATCAAGCCTGGTATGTCGATGTCTGCGGGCCCTGCCATGCGCAACCCCCGTGGGCGGTGCCGTAGCCCGGCAGGTCGGACCTTGCCGGGCTACGGCCATACGTTCTCATCTCTGTTTTCAGTGCAGGTAACGCATATCGGTTCACCTCCCCACGCGGTCCGCTTTTCCATGGCACCTCCCCGCACCCCCGAATTTCTCGGGAGTGATGCAATCAATCGCTTTTCGAGAGGCGGGAAACTCGGGCAGTCGTCAATCTATGGTCCGGCCCGATCACCGTCAACAAAGGACTCGAACACCCGGGAATTCAACACGGGCCGAATGCGTCACCGCGCCATTTCGGGCGCGGGCGCGGGCCGGCGGCGCGGGTGGCTCAGAGCGTGACCGGGAGCGCGGTGAGGTGCCAGCTGCCGGGGTTGGGCAGCCGCGGCACCTCCTCGGGCGGTACGGCGAGCGCGAGGTCCGGGAAGCGGCTCAGCAGCGCCTCCAGCGCCACCTCGGCCTCGACGGCGGCCAGGGAGGCGCCGATGCAGTAGTGCGCCCCGTGGCCGAAGCCGAACTGGACCGCGGCGCCGGCGGGCCGGGTGATGTCGAGCGTGTCGGGGTCGTCGAAGACCCGGGGGTCGCGGTTGGCGGACGCGATCACCGCCACCACGGAGTCCCCGGCGCGCACCGGCGCGCCGCACAGGTCGAAGTCCTCCAGGACGTAGCGGATGGCGGTCAGCAGCAGCGGGGGCCGCCAGCGCATCAGCTCCTCGACGGCCCGGGGCATCAGGGAGGGGTCGGCGCGCAGCGCGGCGAGCTGCTCGGGATGGGAGAGCAGGGCCACCACGGAGTTGGCGATGAAGTTCGCGAGGTTGTCCTGGCCGGCGAAGACGGTGTGCCAGACCATGGTGATCAGCTCGGTGTCGCTGATCCGGTCCGCGTCCTCGGCCTGGGCCCGCAGCAGGTCGGAGACGAGGTCCTCGCCGGGTTCCGAGCGGCGCAGCCGGACGACCTCCTTGGCTCCGGCGACGGCGTCGCGCAGGGCCTCCTCGTAGGTCTGGCCGGAGCCCATCCGGGCGACGTAGCCGCGCCACCGGGGCCGGTCCGCCTCGGGGATGCCCATGACGTCGCCGACCACGTGGGTGGGCAGCGGCTGGGCGAAGTGTTTCAGGAGGTCGACGGTGCCCTGCTCGGCGAGGCCGGGCAGGGCGTCGAGCAGCCGGTCGGCGCTCTGCCGGATCATGTCGCGGCGGGCGGCGGCGCGGCGGGCGGTGAACGCCCGTACGGCGAGCTTGCGCAGCCGGCCGTGGTCGGCACCGTCCATGTGCGACATGGTCAGCATGTACGGACGTACGTCGTCCGGGATCCGCTGGTTCCAGCTGTCGGCGGTCATGGCCAGCCGCGGGTCGCTCAGCATCGCCTTGGCCTCGCCGTGGCGGGTGACCGCCCATATCGACCCGAATCCCGGCGCCATGAGGCGCACGACGGGGCTTTTCTCCCTGGCCTTCCCATAGGCGGAGATCGGATCACTCAGCACCTCGGGATCGACCATCGCGATCTCGGGGACGTCGACCCTGGAATTCTCACTGTTGAGCACGGCGCTCCCCCAATAAAATTCGGACGATTTCCGGTGCGGTGAGGACGATGCTATCCACGGTCACCACAGGCGGCAAACGTTCAAAATTACGGGGGAACGCCGATTGTCCGGCCCGAATAAGAGGCCTTTTTTCTACTCGCTCTTGTTGTAGCGCAGCAGGCTGAGCGGCACGAAGACGGCCAGCAGGACGGCGCAGGAGATCAGGGCGGGGCCAAGGTCGGCCGCCCCGTCCCCGCTCATGAGGGAGCGGCTCGCGGTGACGACGTACCCGATGGGGTTGATGTCGACGAACGCCTTCAGCCATCCGGGCATGGTGGTCGGCTCGGCGAAGATGTTGCTGGCGAAGGTCAGCAGGGAGAGCAGCAGCATGCCGAGCGCGGAGACGGCCTGCGGGGTGCGCAGCACCAGGCCGAGGAACGTCCAGATCCACGAGACGCAGAAGCCGAAGAGGACGGCGAGGAGCACACCGCCGGTGACGCCGAGCACGCCGCCGTCGGGCCGGAAGCCGAGCGCGAGGCCGACGGCGACCACGACGGCCGACGAGATCAGGTAGCGCACCACGTCGCCGACCAGGGCGCCGGTCAGCGGGGACGGCCGCCAGATCGGCATCGACTTGAAGCGGTCGAAGATGCCCTGCTGGAGGTCGGTGGTGAGGGCCACCCCGGTCTGGGTGGAGATGAACAGGACGCCCTGCACGAGGATGCCGGGCAGCAGGAACTGGAGGTACTCGCGGCTGCTGCCGGAGATCGCGCCACCGAAGAGGTAGGTGAAGATCAGCGTGAACATCACCGGGGTGAGGGTCGCGTTGAACATCTGCCCCGGTGAGCGCTTGATCTTCACCAGCGCGCGCCAGCCCAGCGTGAGCGACGTGGAAAGCGCTCCCGGGCGCTGCGCGGGGCGGGTGTCCTCGCCCAGGACGCGGTGCAGCCTTTCGTCCGCCTCGGTCGGGCGTGCGGCGGTCGTCATCGGCTCTCCTCGGTGGTGGCGGGCTTGCGGCCGGGCCCCCGGCCCGGCTTGCGGGCGGCGGGCACCTCGGAGGTGGGGGGCCGCCCGGTCAGCGCGAGGAACACCTCGTCCAGGCTCGGGCGGTCCATGGCGAAGTCGGCGACCTCGATGGTGCGGGTGAGCTCGCCGAGGGCGCGCGCCACGCTGCGGGGGTCGGTGCCGCGCGCGGTGAGCTGGGCCGGACCGGTGGTCTCCGCGGGCACGCCGAGGGCGCCGACCAGGATGCGGCTCGCCTCCGGCAGGTCGTCGGCGTCCGTCAGCTCGACGCGCAGGGAACCGCGCCCCACCGAGGACTTCAGCTCGCCGGGGGTGCCCTCGGCGACGAGCTTGCCGTGGTCGATGACCGCGACGCGCTGCGCGAGCTGGTCGGCCTCTTCGAGGTACTGGGTGGTGAGCAGGACGGTCGTGCCGCGTTCGACGGTGGCCCGGATGATGGCCCAGACCTCGTTGCGGCTGCGGGGGTCGAGTCCGGTGGTCGGCTCGTCGAGGAACATCAGCTGGGGCCGCACGATGAGGCCGGCGGCCACGTCGAGCCGGCGGCGCATTCCACCGGAGTAGCCGCGGGCCGGGCGGTCGGCGGCCTCGACGAGGTCGAACGCCTCCAGCAGATCGCGGGCGCGCTCCCGGGCGGCGGCGGAGCGGTAGCCGTGCAGCCGGGCGAGCAGCAGCAGGTTCTCCATGCCCGTCAGGTCGTTGTCGACGCTGGCGAACTGGCCGGTGAGGCTGACCCGTTCCCGTACGCGGTTGGCTTCGCGGACGACGTCGTGACCGAAGACCCGGGCGCTGCCCGCGTCGGGGGCGAGCAGGGTCGCCAGGATGCGCAGGGTCGTGGTCTTGCCCGCGCCGTTGGGTCCGAGGACCCCGTAGACGGCGCCGGCCGGGACGGACAGGTCGAGGCCGTCGACGGCCTTGGTGGCCCCGAAGGACTTCACCATGCCGACGGTCTCCACCGCGAGTTCAGTGCTCACATTCACCCTTGGGTTCGCTTGCGGCTGGGGTCTTGGGGGGCGGCGGGGCGGTGCCCGCGCCCGGGGTGCCGCGTCCGGCCCGTTTCTGGGCCGCCTGGGGGGACTTGAGCCCGAGGCCGTAGGCGATGTCCTGCCAGGTCAGTCCCATCTCCCGGGCGATGAACAGCAGGCTCGCCTCCAGTACGTCCAGGTCGGCGCGGGCGCGCGGGAGCAGTGTCAGGGCCGCCATGACGTCGGTCCTGTCCATCTCGGGCGCGTCGGCCGGTCGCCTGCCCCCGCCGGCCCAGGAGGCGATGAGGTGGACGGCCTCCTGGGCGGTGAGGCGGGCCGGCGGGCCGGTCGGCTCGGGCCGGTCGCCGGCGGCCAGGCGCTCGGCCACGTGCCGCAGCGCCACGTGCTCCCGGCGGGCGCGGGCGTGATCGGGGTCCTCGGCACGGTGCAGGGCGTCGGGCCCCTCCGCATGATCGGTCATGGGAGGAGACTGGCGACTTCAACCAGTGGTTGTCAACCAGAAGTTGAAACCCCACGGTTGAAACCCCCCGAACGGAGGACACGCGTCCGCCCTGCCTCGCAGGTCCCCTGGTCAACCGGGTCAGCCGGGTCAGCCGAGTGCTGCCGACCGGACGGGGGCGGCCGCTTCGGTGTGTGCGAACCGTGCCGCCGCGGTCAGGAACGCGTCGTTCTCGACGGCGGTGCCGACTGTTACCCGCACCCCCTCGCCGGCGAAGGCCTTGACCAGGATCCGCTGCTCGCGGCAGTGCGCGGCGAGGGGCTCCGCGGCCGAACCGGCTGGCAGCCAGAGGAAGTTGGCGCCGCTGACCGGCACGTCCCAGCCGCTGTCCAGCAGGGCGGCCCGCACCCGCTCCCGCTCCTCGACGAGGTGCCGGCAGCGCTCCCGGACCTCCGGCTCGCACTCCAGCGCGGCGGCCGCCGCCCGCTGCGCGAGGGTGCCGACCGCGTAGGGGACGGCGACGCGGCCCAGCAGTTCGGCCACCGGCGGGGCGGACAGGCAGTAGCCGATCCGCAGCCCCGCGAGCCCGTACGCCTTGGAGAAGGTGCGCAGCGCGACCACGTTCGTACGGCCCTGCCGCAACTGCTCGCGCACCAGGGCGAAGCCGTCGAGCGGGTCGGCCTGACGCCCGGTGAACTCCGCGTACGCCTCGTCCAGGACGACCAGGACGTCCGGCGGCACCGCGGCGAGAAAGCGCTCCACGTCGGCGCGGGACACGGACGTCCCGGTCGGGTTGTTGGGCGAGCAGACGAAGACCAGCCGGGTGCGGTCGGTGATCGCCGCGGCCATCGCCGGCAGGTCCAGGGCGTGCCCGGTGGTCAGCGGGACCCGGCGCACCACCGCGCCCGCCGTCCCCGCCAGGGACGGGTAGACCTCGAACGAGCGCCAGGGGATGAGCACTTCGTCACCCGCCGCGCAAGCGATCTGGATCAACTGCGCGCACAGGCCCACCGATCCCGGCCCCAGCGAGAGCGCGGCGGGCGGCACTCCATGGCGCTCGGCGAGCCGGGCGGTGAGGTCGGCCGAGGCGTTGTCGGGGTAGCGGTTCAGCCCCTGGACCGCGCCGGTGAGCGCGGCCTGCACGGCGGCGGGAGGGGCGAGGGGCGATTCGTTGCAGTCCAGGCGGATCATCCCCGACTCGGTGGCCCGTCCCCGGAACAGCGGCAGGCCGTCGAGGTCCGACCGGACCCGGGGCCGGGCCGCGGGCCGACGGTCCGGGCCCGAGGCGCCGTTCATTCGGCGCGGTCCTCGGCACCGGCCGCCGCGCCCATCGCGTCCACCAGGCTCTTGGGGCGCATGTCCGTCCAGTGCCGGTCTATGTACTCCAGGCACTCGGCCCGCGAGGCCTCGCCGAACACCGTGTGCCAGCCGGCGGGAATGTCGATGATCGTCGGCCACAGGGAGTGCTGAAGTTCGTCGTTGATCAGTACGACATACGCGGCGTTCTCGTCCTCGAACGGATTTGACATCGCCTCTCCGATTCTCTGTGTTCTTTTCTCTGGGATTGCGTCGGAAAGCCTCTCACGGGAGGTGCGGCGCAACAAGGCTGTTCTGTACGAGGCCCAGGAGTTCCGTCGCATTCTCGGCGAGAAAGAAATGGCCGCCGGGAAAGGCACGGAACGCGAAGGCCGCGCGGGTGTGCGGCTGCCAGTCCACGGCGTGTTCCGGCCCCGCCTTCGGGTCCTCGCGGCCCACGAGCACGGTGAGCGGCACCCCGACGCGCGCACCGGGCGGGCACCGGTAGGCGGCCAGCGCGCGGTAGTCGTCCCGCAGGGCCGGCAGTGCCTGCCGCAGCGCCTCCTGGTCGGCGATCAACCGGTCACCGGTGCCGCCGAGGGCCCGCACCTCGGCGAGGATCCGTTCGTCGGTCCACCGCGTCCGCCGGTCCTCCTCGCGCGGGCGGGACGGCGCCCGGCTGCCGGAGGCGAAGAGGTGCCCGACCGCTCCCGGCCGCTCCCGCTCCAGCAGCCGCACGGTCTCGAAGGCGACCAGCGCGCCCATGCTGTGCCCGAGGAAGGCGGTCGGCAGCGCCTGCTCGGCCAGGAGCGCGTCGGCCGCGCCGCGCGCCAGCCCATGGAGGTCGGTGACGGCCGCTTCCGTGCGGCGCCACTGGCGCCCCGGGTACTGGACGCCGATCACCTCCAGGCCGGGGGGCGCGGCGCGCGCCAGCGGGAAGAAGGCGCCGGCGGAACCGCCCGCGTGCGGAAAGCACACCAGGCGGGCTCGTGCGTCCCGGCCCGGATGGAAGGACATCGTCCAGGCGCCCGGGTCAGTGCTCATGGCCGGCCTCCCGCATTCCATCATTTTCCTCTCGGCCGGCATCCCTGTCCCCATTTCTGTTTCCGTATTCGTTTACGTTTCCGTTTCCGTTTCCGTTCGGGGGGTGGCCGACATTCGGCCAGTCCGGGCATTCCTCCCTCAGGTGGCCTGCCAGTGCTTTCGGGGACGGGAAGTCGTAGATGAGGGTGGAGAGCAGGGGGACGCCGGTCGCGGCGACGATGCGGTTGCGCAGTTCGACCGCCCCGAGCGAGTCGAAGCCGAGTTGGGGGAAAAGCGCGTCGGGCGCGACGGCCGCCGGTGAGTCGTGGCCGAGCACCGAGGCGGCCTCCGCGAGGACCAGGTCGAGCAGCGACCCGCGGGGAGCGGCGGTGGGAGGCGCGGCGGTCCCGGCGCCGTTCGCCGCCGCGGTGGTGTTCGCGTGCGCCGGCGCGGGGGTGTCGGGCCGGGCGGCGGGCGGGGGCGTGGTGAGGCGGGCCGCGACCACGACCGGCGCCGCGGTGGCCATGGCCTCGTCGAACAGCGCCAGCCCCCGGTCGGCGGACAGGGCGAGGATGCCCTGGCGGGCGAGCCGCTCGTGATCCTCGGGGCGCAGCCGTCCGGTGATGCCGCTCGCCGGCTCCCACAGCCCCCAGGCGATGGACCGGGCGGGCAGCGACCGGGCGTGGCGGTGCTCGGCCAGGGCGTCCAGGAAGGCGTTGGCGGCGGCGTAGTTGCCCTGCCCGGCCGAGCCGGTCACGCCGGCCACCGAGGAGAACAGGACGAAGGACGACAGGCCGAGGTCCGCGGTCAGTTCGTGCAGGTGCACGGCGGCGACCGCCTTGGCCCGGAGCACGTCGGCCAGCGCGGCCGGGGTCAGGGAGCCGATCGCCGCGTCGCGCGTCGTCCCGGCGGCGTGCACCACCGATCCGATGCGGATCCCCCGCCCGGACAGCTCGTCCAGGAGCGCCGCGAGGGCCTCGCGGTCTCCCGCGTCGCACGCGGCGACGGTGACGGAGGCCCCGAACCCTCTTAGTTCCACCGCCAGTTCAGCGCTCCCGGGGGTCGCCTCGCCGCGCCGGCCGATCAGGACGAGGTCCCGTACGTCGTGTCGCGTCACGAGGTGCCGGGCGACGAGGGCGCCGAGCGTGCCGAGTCCGCCGCTGATCAGTACCGCGCGGTCGGTGTCGAAGTCCCGGACGGTGAGGACCACTTTGCCGATGTGCCGCGCTTCGGCGACGTACCGGTAGGCGGCGGGGGCGTCGCGCACGTGGCGCACGGTGAGCGGCGGGGGCGTCAGTGTCCCGTTCGCGAAGAGCGGCAGGAGCGCGGCCAGCATCCGCTGGATGCCGTCCGGTCCCGCCTGCCGGATGTCGAAGACGGTGTACGCGGCGCCGCCGTGCGCGTTGGCCACCTCCTCGGGGTCGCGCGGGTCCGTCTTGCCCATCTCCAGGAATCGGCCGCCGGGTGCGAGGAGCCGCAGGGAGGCGTCGGTGAGCGGTCCGGCGAGCGAGTTGAGTACGACGTCCATGCCCGCGCCGCCGGTCGTGGCGCGGAAGGCGGCCTCGAAGGCGTCGTCGCGGGAGGAGGCGATGTGGTCGGGGGCGAGGCCCGCGTCGCGCAGCACCGGCCATTTCGCCGGGCTGGCGGTGGCGAAGACGTCCGCCCCCGCGTGCCGGGCGAGTTGGCGGGCCGCGAAGCCGACGGCGCCGGTCGCCGTGTGGACGAGCACCCGTTCCCCGGCGCGGAGCCGACCGAGTTCGACGAGCCCGTAGTACGCGGTGAGGAACGCCACCGGCACGGCGGCCGCCTCGGCGAACGACCAGTGCGCCGGCACGGGTACGAGCAACCGCTCGTCGGTGACCGAGACCGGGCCGATCCCGTCGAAGAGGCCCATCACCCGGTCCCCCGGCCGCAGTCGGCCCGCTTCGGGTCCGACCTCGACGACGACGCCCGCGCCCTCCACGCTCTGCCGCCCCCCGGCCTCGGGCACGCCGGCCCCGGGCTCGACGACGCCCAGCGTGAGCAGTACGTCGCGGAAGTTGACGCCGGCCGTGTGGAGCGCCACGCGCACCTGCCCCTTCCCCAGGGGCGCTTCGGCCTCCGGCCACTCCACCAGGGCCAGGTCGTCGGGGGTGCCGCGGCCGACGAAGTCCAGCCGCCAGGTGCCGTCGCCGGACGGCGCGTCGAGCAGCCGGCCGCTCGTGGGAGTCAGTTCCGGGGCCCGCATCTCGCCGTTGCGCAGGGCGATCTCGGGGAGGCCGGAGCGGATGGCCCCGGCGAGCCGCCGGGCCGACTCCTCGCTCGCGTCGACGTCGATCAGGCGGACCCGTCCCGGCTCCTCCCGCTGCGCACACCGGGCGAGCCCCCACACCGCGGCGGCCGCCACGTCCACGGCCGGGTCGTCGACGGCGGTGGTGACCGCCCCGCGCGTCACCAGGGCGATCCCGCACCGGGCGAGCGCCGGTGCCGCGAGGACCTCCTGGACCACGGCGAGCACATCGGCGGTCACCTCGCGGACTTGGTCCAGCGCACCCGTCGGGCAGGGGACGACCACGGTGTCGGGCACTTCGCCGGGTGCGCGCCGGACCAGTTCGGCGACGTCCGCACAGCGTTCCGCGTCCAGCGTGGGCAAGGCCTCCCATGGCGTACGGGTGGGGGCGGCACCCGGAACGATCAGCGCGTACCGGCCGGGCCGCTCGGTGTCCCCGGGCTGTTCCCCGGCCTCGCTCCCGGGGCGCCGGCCGGCCGCCGTCCAGGTCAGGCGGCGCAGCCGGCTGTCGTCCGCCGACGTCGACGGCGAGCGCAGGGCGAGGCCACCGACCGAGAGCACCGGGTGGCCGTCGGTGTCGGACAGTTCAAGGCCGACCTCGTCCTCCCTCACGGCGGTGAGCCGCACCCGCAGCCGAGGGGTGCTCGGGGGCGCGTGGTGGGTCATGTCCCGCCAGGTGAAGGGGACTCGGATGGCCGGGCCGTGGCCACCGGGGGCGGTGGCCCCGCTCGCGAGGCCGAAGAGTTCGATCGGGTGCAGGGCGGCGTCGAGCAGGGCCGGGTGCAGGCCGAAGAGCGCGGTCTGCGAGGCGATGGGCGCCGGCGGTTCGAGTTCGGCGCAGATGCCGTCGGCCGTGCGCCACAGGGCGCGCAGCCCCCGGAAGGCCGGCCCGTACGCGAGGCCCCGGGCGGCGAGGCGGGCGTAGTCGCCCTCGTGGTGCAGCGGCAGTGGCTCCGCACCGGACGGCGGCCACGTCACCGGCGGGACCGGGGCGGCGGAGCCGTCCGCGGCGGCCAGTACGCCGGTGGCGACGGGCTGCCAGGCGGGGGCGGGATCGGTGGACGGGCGGGCGTGGAGGGTGAAGGGGCGGTGTCCGGAGCCGTCCGCGGCGCGGGCCACCACCCGCAGTTCGATCGCCGCCCGGTGGGGTACGACGAGGGGGCTGGCCAGGACCAGTTCCGCCACCCGGCCGCATCCCGCCTCGCGCGCCACGCGCCAGGCCAGTTCGGCGAGTACGGCGCCCGGCACCAGGGCCTGCCCGGCCACCACGTGCTCACCCAGCCAGGGGAGTTCGGCCGGGTCGAGTCGCCCGGACCACACCAGTTCGCGGGTGTCCGGCAGGTCGAGCGGGCGGTCGAGCACCGGGTGGCCCGTGGCTCGCGGGCCGCTGTCCCCCGCCGGTTCGGCCGCGGGCTCCGTCGGGTTGAGCCAGTACCGCCTGCGTTCGAAGGGGTACGTCGGCAGGGTGGTCAGTTCACCGCCCCAGGCCCCGGCCACCGCGGGCCAGTCCACGTCGAGGCCGGTGGTGAAGCCCGCCGCGAGTCCGTCCACGGCCGTCCGTGCCTCGTCGCGGGCGCCGCGCAGCAGCGGCACCACGACGGCTCGGCCCTGTGCCTCGTCCCGCTCGGGGTCCTCGGCGAGATCGGTGAGGACCGTCGACGCCATGGACGACAGGGTGCTGTCGGGGCCGATCTCCACGAAGTGACGTCCGCCTTCCGCGCGGGCCGTGGCGATGCCGTCGGCGAAGCGGACCGGGCGCCGGATGTGGTCCGCCCAGTAGTCGGGCGACATCAGCTCCGCCGCCTCCGCCATCCGACCGGTCACGTTCGACACGAGCGGCAGCCTGGGCCGCCGGTACGTCAGCCCCGCCGCGACGTCCCTGAACTCGGCGAGGATCGGCGCCATGAGAGGCGAGTGGAAGGCGTGGCTGACCGTGAGCGCCGTGGTCCGGTGCCCGGCGGCCTTGAGCCGCGTGGCCACGGCCGACACCGCGTCGCCCGCGCCCGAGAGCACCACCGCCCGGGGGCCGTTGACGGCGGCGACGCCCACCTCGTCCGCCAGGCCGGCGAGCAGCGGTTCCACGTCGCTCAGGCCCGCACGTACCGCCACCATCGTGCCGCCCGAGGGCAGCGACTGCATCAACCGGCTGCGCGCCGCCACGAGTTGGGCCGCGTCCGCGAGGGAGAGGACGCCCGCGACATGTGCGGCGACCAGTTCGCCGACGGAGTGCCCCAGTACGATGTCCGGCCGCACCCCCCAGGAGCGCACCAGCTCGTACAGCGCGTACTCGACGGCGAACAGCGCGGGCTGGGTGAAGGCGGTCCGGTGCAGGGCCGCCGCCTCGGCGGACGCGGGGTCCGCGAAGACGACGGGGGCCAGCGGGCGCTCCAGGTGCGGGTCGAGGGCGGCGCACGCCTCGTCGAAGGCCGCCGCGTACGCCGGGAACCGCTCGTGCAGTTGCCTGCCCATGCCGGGCCGCTGCGTGCCCTGCCCGGCGAACATCAGGACCCGGCGTCCGTCGCCGGGGCCCACCACCCCCCGTACCGACGCGGCGGCGGAGCGGTCCTCGGCCAGCGCGGCGAGGCCGTCGAGGAGCCCGGCCCGGTCCTCGGCGACCACGGCCGCGCGGTGCTCGAACCCGCACTGCACGCGGGCCGCGGTGTAGGTGACCTCGGCGACACCGGGGACGGCGGCCGGGGCACGACCTCGCAGACCCCGCGTCGTGGACGGCGAGCCGGCCGGATCCCGGGTACTGGCCGGTGCGGCCGCCAGACCTTCCGCGCCTTCCGGCGAACTTGGCAGGCATTCGGCGCGGGACGGTGCATCTGGCAGGTCCTTGACGCCGGACGGTGAACTCGGCAGTCCCTCGGTGCCGGACGGCGCGCCGGGCGAGTCCGGTGCACCTGACGGTGCGCTCGGCGGACTCTGCGAGTCGGCCGGACCGCTCGGCAGGCCCCCCGAGCCGACCGGACCGATGAACGCCCTTCGCGTTCCCGGCCGTTCGCTCAGCAGGCCCCCCGGACCAGCCGATCCACCCGACAACCGCGAGCCGGACAGCCCGCCCGGCAGGTCCTCCGAGCCGGCCGGTCCACTCAACGCTGCCGACGTGTCGGACCGTTCGCCCGGCAGGTCCCCCAAGCCGGCCGGACCACTCAACGCAGCTGGCGTGTCGGACCGTTCGCCCGGCAGGTCCCCCAAGCCAACCAGTCCACTCGGCGCGTCCCACGTGGTGGGTCGTCCGCTCAGCAGGTCATGGAGGCGGCGGGCCTGCGTACGCAGCGCCGTCGGGGTCTTCGCCGACAGCACCAGCGGCAGCGCACCGTCGCGATGGTCGACCGCGGGGGCTTCACGCCCGTCCCGGCCCGCAGGGTCGTTCCGTACGTCCGCGACCGCGAGGGCACTCCCCGCGCCCCGGCCCACGGCGTCGCTCCGTGCCCCCGCGACCGCGGGGGACGACACCTCGGCAGGTGGTTCTTCGAGGATGACGTGCGCGTTGGTACCCGAGATCCCGAACGAGGACACCCCCGCCCGACGCGGCCTGCCCTCCACCCCCTCCCACGCGACCTCCCGCGTCAACAACCGCACCGAACCCCACTCCACCCCACCCACCGGCTCCACCACATGCAACGTCCGCGGCAACACCCCATGCCGCAACGCCTCCACCATCTTGATCACACCACCCACACCCGCCGCCGCCTGCGCATGCCCGATATTCGACTTCAACGACCCCAACCACAACGGCCGCCCCACCGGCCGCCCCCCACCAAACACCGACACCAAAGCACCCACCTCCACCGGATCCCCCAACACCGTCCCCGTCCCATGCCCCTCCACCACATCCACCCCCGACGCCGACACCCCCGCATCCACCAACGCCCGACGAATCACCCGCTGCTGCGCCACCCCACTGGGCGCCGTCAACCCATTCGACGCACCATCCGAATTCACCCCACTCCCCGCCACCACCGCCAACACCCGATGACCCAAACGCCGCGCCACCGACAACCGCTCCACCAACAACATCCCCACACCCTCAGACCACCCCGTCCCCGAAGCATCCGAAGAAAACGAACGACACCGCCCATCCCCCGACAACCCACCCTGCCGAGAAAACTCCACAAACGCACCCGGCGTCCCCATCACCGTCGCCCCACCCACCAACGCCACATCACACTCACCCGACCGCAACGAACCCACAGCCAAATGCAACGCCACCAACGACGACGAACACGCCGTATCCACCGTCAACACCGGACCCTCAACACCCAACACATAAGCCAAACGACCCGACAACATCCCCCCAGCAGAACCCGTCAACAAATACCCCCCAGACCCCCCACCCCCCTCCCACAAACGCGGCCCATACTCATAACCCATCCCCCCCACAAAAACCCCCACCCCACCACGCCCACGCAACGAACCCGGCGCCACCCCAGCCCGCTCCAACACCTCCCACGAGACCTCCAACAACAACCGCTGCGCCGGATCCATCCCCGCCGCCTCCCGCGGCGACACACCAAAAAACCCCGCATCAAACAAACCCACACCCTCAACAAAACCCCCCTCCCGCACACCACACACCTCACCCGACAACACCCCACCACCCCACCCACGATCCACCGGAAAACCAGACACCACATCCCCACCCGACACCACCACATCCCACAAACCCTCCGGCGAAACCACCCCACCAGGAAAACGACAAGCCATCCCCACAATCACCACCGGATCAGCGGAGGAATCCGTGTCCTTCGACGGCGTACGCGTTTTCGTGCGGACCGGTGCAATGGCCGGAGTGTTTTCGGCCGTCGGTTCTTCGGATGGCGGGTCCGCGAGCAAGGAACCCAGGTATGTGCCGAGGGCGGCAGGTGTCGGGTGGTCGAACACCACGGTCGGCGGCAGTTTGAGGCCCGTCACCTCACAGAGCCGGTTGCGCAGTTCGACGGCCAGCAGGGAATCGAAACCGGCCTCCCGGAACGCGAGCCCGGCGTCGACGTCACCGCTTCCGCCCCGCACCTCCCCCGCGATCGACAGGACGAGTCGACGGCTCTGAGTCGTCCGCTCGCCCTCCGGGAGTTCGGCCAGCCGTCGTGCCCACGGCGTCCCCGCCCGCCCGGCGGCGGCCGGCGCGGTGCCACCGGCATGAGCCTGTACGGCAGCCGAGGCCTGGACCGAAACCGGGGCCTGGACCGAAGCCGGGGTCTCGACGGATGCCGGATCGAGTGCTGCGGCGACCACGGTCGGCAGGCTCGGGTCAAGAGCGCGGGCGGCGTCGTACATGCGCAGCCCGCGGGCCGCGTCGAGCGGCCGCAGCCCGGTGCGGCGCCCGAGGCGTTCGACGTCGTGTGCTGTCAGCCGGCCCGCCATCCCGTCCGGCAGGTCCCACAGGCCCCACGCCAGCGAGCGGCCCGGGAGGCCGAGGTCGGCGCGGTGCCGGGCGAGGGCGTCGAGGAAGGTGTTGGCCAGGGTGTAGTTCCCCTGCCCCGCGGCGCCGAGCGTGCCGGTGGCGGAGGAGAACAGGTCGAAGAAGGCGAGCGGGGCGGAGCGGGTCAACTCGTGCAGGTGCCAGGCGGCATCGGCCTTCGGGCCGAGCACGCCGTCCAGCTGCTCCGACGTCAGCGACCGGATGGTGGCGTCCTGGACGACGCCCGCGGCGTGGACGATCCCGGTCAGCGGGTGCTCGGCGGGGACGGAGTCGAGGACCGCGGCGAGCGCCTGGCGGTCACCGCAGTCGCAGCCGGCGATGCGCACCTGGGCGCCCATGCCGCGCAGCTCGCGCGCCAGGTCGTCGGCTCCCTCGGCGCGGGGGCCGCTGCGGCTGGTCAGCAGCAGGTGCCGGACGCCGTGCCGGGCCACCAGGTGCCGGGCGATCCGGGCACCGAGCGCGCCGGTGCCGCCGGTCACCAGAACGGTGCCGTGCGGGGGCATCGGCGTGGGGACGGCCCCGGCGGCGTCCGGCGCCACGGCCCGGCGGGGTACGGGGGCCATGCGGGGAACCAGCAACATTCCGTCCCGCAGGGCGAGTTCGCCGTCCTCTCCGGCCGCCACGGCGGTCAGCACCTCGCGCGCCGGACGGGGCTCTTCGAAGATCCCGTTCAGGTCGAGGTCCTGGTCCAGGTCGAGGAGCACGAAGCGGCCCGGATGCTCCGACCGTGCCGTGCGGACCAGGCCCCACAGCGGCGCGTGGACCAGATCCACCGGCATCTCGGCGGGCCCCGCGCCCGCGCGTACCGCCCCTCGCGTCACGAGGACCAGCCGGGTGTCAGCGAACCGGCCGTCGGCCAGCCAGTCCTGAAGCAGCTTCAGCGTCCGGTGCGCCGCGCGGCGAACGGCATCGGGCACCCCCGCTTCCCCGCCCCCGGTGGGCGACGGCAGGCAGGGCACCAGGACGGCGGCGGGCGCCGGGGCGCCGGCGTCGAGACGCGCGCCCGCCTCGGCCACGTCGGCGACGACGGTGAGCCCCGGACGCGGGACGGATCCGAGCACCCAGCACGCGTCGACGTCCAGGGCCGCGTCCGACGCGGCGCCTGCCGCCGAGGGGCCCCACGTCACCTGCAGGAGCGTGTCGTCGGCGGGACCGTCCGCAGCGGCCCGCAGCACCAGCGTGTCCACGGCGGCCATCGGCGTGCCGTACTGGTCCGCGATCCGCAGCGACACCGTGTCCGGGCCGACGGGCGACACCCGTACGCGCAGTTCCGTCGCGTCACCGCCGTACAGCCGTACGCCGCTCCACGCGAAGGGCAGCCGCACGCGACCGTCGGTCGCGCCCTGCCACACGGTGGCGTGCAGCGCCGCGTCGAGGAGCGCCGGGTGCAGGCCATGGCCCGACGTGTCGGTGCCCTCGGGCAGCCGTACGTCGAGGTACACGTCCTCGCCGAGCCGCCAGGCGGCCCGCAGACCGCGGAAGGTGTCGCCGTACGCGTATCCGGCCTCGGCCAACTCCACGTATAGGCCCGACAGTTCGACGGGTGTGGCGCCCGGCGGCGGCCAGGCGGCGGGGGCGGGGTCCGCGGGGACCCGGGGGGCGCGTGGCGCGAGGGTTCCGGAGGCGTGACGGGTCCAGGCGCCGGATCGGTCCTCCTCGGCGCCTCGCGCGGCCGCTCCCTGGGCGCGGCCGGGACGCGCGTACACGGTGAAGGGCCGCTCGCCCGTCTCGTCGACGGCGCCGACGACGAACTGGAGCTCGACCGTCTTGCCGTCGTCGGGGACCCGGACCGGTGCCTCCTGCGTCAGTTCCGTGACCGTCGCGGCGCCGTCGAGTGCGGCGATGTGCGCGGCCAGTTCGACCAGCGCCGTGCCCGGCAGGACCGTGTGCCCGTCGATCCTGTGGTCGGCCAGCCAGGGGTGCGTGAGGGTGGACAGCGTGCCGGTGAACGCCTGCGCGTCGCGGTCCGCGAGCGTGACGGCGGTGTCGAGCAGCGCGTGCCCCCCGCTGTGCGCGGGGCGCGGCGGGTCGGCGTTCAGCCAGTACCGCTGCCGCTCGAACGGGTACGTCGGCAGGACGACCAGGGGACGCCTCGGGATGACCGCCTGCCAGTCGATCGGCATGCCTCGCGTGTAGGCGGCGGCCAGCGCGCCCAGGAGCCCGCCCGTGGCTTCCGTGCCGGGCTTCAGCGCGTCCAGTGCCGCCGTCGCCGGTCCGTCGGTCGCCTCCCTGTCGTCGGCGTCCCTGCCGGGGTGGGCCGTGCGGAGCCCAGAGGCGGCCGGCATCGCCAACAGGGTTCGACGGCCACCGGCGGTCACGTGCCGCAGCGCCGCGTCTAGTGCAGTCGGCTCCGGTACGGCGTGCAGCCAGTACTCGGTGGTCAACGCCCGCGGCCAGTCGAGTGGTTCGCCGGTCAGTGGCGAGCACAGGTCGATCTTCGTGCGGCGTGGGGTCACCGTGGCCACGGCCGCGCGCAGTTCCTCGGCGGGCCCCGGGCGCACGAAGGCCGCGCAGATGCGTGCCGCGTCGTCCAGTGTCAGTGCCCCGGCGACATGAGCGGCGACGATCTCTCCCACGCCTTGCCCCAGTACGGCGTCGGGCCGCACACCGCACCGCTCCCAGAGCCGCGCGAGGGCGGTTCCCACGACGAACGCCACGGCCTGCGGGGGCTCGGCGGGCCCCAACTCGCGGACGTCACGCCCGAGATGCACCGCCAGGGCGGCCGCACACTCGCCGACGCACTCGGCGAAGGCGGGGGCGGTGGCGAGCAACTGCCGTGCGGTGGAGGCGAGGTCGGGATGCGGAGTATCGGCCACACACTCCGTCGCCCCTGTTCCGGAGCCGCCGCCGGCTTCGGCTTCGGCGGTCGCGAGGTCGATTCCGGCACCGAAGACGAACACGGCCCGGCTGCGCCCGCTCGCGGTGCCGGTCAGCAGCAGGGGGTCCGGTCGACCGGCGGCCAGCGCGTCCAGCGCGGGCCGGTAGTCGCCGTCGGCCCCGGGCAGGACGGCGGCTCGGTGGTCGAACCCGGACTGTACGCAGGCAGCGGTGTACGCCACGGCCGACGGTTCGACAGGACCGTTGTGGTCGGCGGAATTCTGCGCACTGTCGGAAAGGAAGTCACCCAGACGCCGTGCCTGCGCCCGCAGGGCCGTCGGCGTCTTCGCGGACAACACCAGCGGCAACGCCAAGGCGTCGCCGGCCTCCCCGGCAACACGGTCCGGACCACCGCCATGGTTCCGGTCACCGGCACCGCCCCGGCCACCCGCATGGTTCCCCTCGCCGGCACCGCCCCGGCCACCCGCATGGTTCCCCTCGCCGGCACCGACCCGCTCACCCGCATCCCGCATGTCGCCGGCCTCGGCATGGCCGCCCGCATCGCGCCGGACGCCGCCGATCTCACCCGGGGCGCCGGCCCCGTCCGCGACGCCCGCACCCGGAACGTGCCCGGTACCTCGCGCGTCCCGGAGGATCGGTGCCACGCCCTTCGCCCCGTCCGCCGCCGTCTCGAACTCGTCGAACTCAGGTGGTTCTTCGAGGATGACGTGCGCGTTGGTACCCGAGATCCCGAACGAGGACACCCCCGCCCGACGCGGCCTGCCCTCCACCCCCTCCCACGCGACCTCCCGCGTCAACAACCGCACCGAACCCCACTCCACCCCACCCACCGGCTCCACCACATGCAACGTCCGCGGCAACACCCCATGCCGCAACGCCTCCACCATCTTGATCACACCACCCACACCCGCCGCCGCCTGCGCATGCCCGATATTCGACTTCAACGACCCCAACCACAACGGCCGCCCCACCGGCCGCCCCCCACCAAACACCGACACCAAAGCACCCACCTCCACCGGATCCCCCAACACCGTCCCCGTCCCATGCCCCTCCACCACATCCACCCCCGACGCCGACACCCCCGCATCCACCAACGCCCGACGAATCACCCGCTGCTGCGCCACCCCACTGGGCGCCGTCAACCCATTCGACGCACCATCCGAATTCACCCCACTCCCCGCCACCACCGCCAACACCCGATGACCCAAACGCCGCGCCACCGACAACCGCTCCACCAACAACATCCCCACACCCTCAGACCACCCCGTCCCCGAAGCATCCGAAGAAAACGAACGACACCGCCCATCCCCCGACAACCCACCCTGCCGAGAAAACTCCACAAACGCACCCGGCGTCCCCATCACCGTCGCCCCACCCACCAACGCCACATCACACTCACCCGACCGCAACGAACCCACAGCCAAATGCAACGCCACCAACGACGACGAACACGCCGTATCCACCGTCAACACCGGACCCTCAACACCCAACACATAAGCCAAACGACCCGACAACATCCCCCCAGCAGAACCCGTCAACAAATACCCCCCAGACCCCCCACCCCCCTCCCACAAACGCGGCCCATACTCATAACCCATCCCCCCCACAAAAACCCCCACCCCACCACGCCCACGCAACGAACCCGGCGCCACCCCAGCCCGCTCCAACACCTCCCACGAGACCTCCAACAACAACCGCTGCGCCGGATCCATCCCCGCCGCCTCCCGCGGCGACACACCAAAAAACCCCGCATCAAACAAACCCACACCCTCAACAAAACCCCCCTCCCGCACACCACACACCTCACCCGACAACACCCCACCACCCCACCCACGATCCACCGGAAAACCAGACACCACATCCCCACCCGACACCACCACATCCCACAAACCCTCCGGCGAAACCACACCACCAGGAAAACGACAAGCCATCCCCACAATCACCACCGGATCAGCGGTGTGATCTCCCACCGGATTGGCGATGGCTTTGCGGGTGGAGTCACGAGTGGGGTCAAGGGTTTCATTGATGGTGGAATTGCTGGTGGCGTCGCCCTGAAGAGTGGCCAGGAAATCCCCGAGGGCCAGCGGGGTCGGGTGATCGAATACCGCTGTCGAAGGAATGTCCAGGCCGGTCGCCTCGGACAACCGGTCCCGCAATTCCGACAACATCATCGAATCGAAGCCCGCGTCCCGGAACGCCGCTCCGCCGTCGAATTCACCGCCACCGAGCACCTCGCGCACCACCGAGAAGACGGTCTCCTCGGCGGAGACCTCGGCGCGGGGCGTGGTCCCCGACGGCGCGGACCCGGACACCGGGGACCCGGCCGTTTCCGCACCCGCCTCGGGCCACCAGTACGACTCCCGCTGGAAGGCGTACGTGGGCAGCTCGACGACCGTGGGCCGCGTGCCGGCGAAAGCGGGGCTCCAGTCGATCCGGACACCCCGTACGTGCAACTGCGCGGCGGTCGCCACGAGGTCCGGCCGGGCCAGTGCGCCGTCCGGGGTGCTCCAGACCCTGGCGTCCGGCGCACGGACGCCGAGCCGTCCCGTGGCGTCCAGCCACCAGGTGTCGGCGGCGGCCTCCCCGGTGAACTCCACGCTCTCCGACGGCACTTCGCCCGCGGCGACCAGACGGGCGCCCTCCTCCGGCGTCAGGAGACCACGGCTGACCGCGGCGGCCACCGCGCCGGGCCCGCGCGGGGCGCTCACCGCGTCGGGGCGGACACCGTACGCCCGCCAGACCCCCGCGAGCGCCAGCGTGACGGCGTACACGCAGGCCGCGGCTGCCTGCGGGCCGGACGTCTCGGTCCCGGTGCCGCGCAGCACCTCGGCGACGGACGCCAGGCCGTAGGGGGCGAACAGCGCGTCGTACTCGGCGAGGGCGGCGTCGAACCCGGGCGAGGAGGACAGCAGCGCGCGCCCGGCATCCAGGCACGCGTCGGCCGTCCCCGGGAACACCAGGGTCAACGGCCCGGTCGACGACGCGGCGCTGCCGGTGACGACCGCGTCCGTCGTCGTGCCGAGAGCCAAGGCGTCGAGGGCCGCCACGAAGTCCGCGCGGCCCGCCGCGACGACAACCGCCCGCTCGTCGAAGGCGGTTCGGGTGGTGGCCAGAGAGTGGCCGATGTCCTCGATCCGGCAGGCGGGGTGCGCCACGACGTGCTCCCGGAGCTTGCGGGCCTGGTCCCGCAGGGCCTGTGCGCCACGCCCCGAGAGCACCCACGGCACGGGCGGCGTCGGAGGCTGCCCGCCGTCGGCGGGCCGGCCCGGAGCGGGCGCGGCGATCGGCGTCGCCTGCGGCGCTGCCGAGACGACGACGTGGCAGTTGGTGCCGCCCATGCTGAAGGAGGACACCCCGGCCACCTGCTCCGCGCCCTGTGGCGCAGGCCACCGCTCGGCCCGCGTCTGCACGCGCAGGCCAAGGCCGTCGAGATCGATCTCGGGGTTGGCCGACTCGAAGTTGAGGCTGGCGGGCAGGACGCCGTGGGACAGGGCCAGGGTGACCTTGAGCAGGCCGGCGATGCCCGCGGCCGCCTCCAGATGGCCGATGTTGGTCTTGACCGAGCCCACCCGGAGCGGCTCGCGGCCGCGCCGCCGGGGGCCGAAGACCGCGCCGAGGGCGTTCGCCTCGATGGGGTCGCCCACCTTCGTGCCGGTGCCGTGGAGTTCGACGTACTGCACCTCCTCGGGGGTGATCCGCGCCTGCCGGTGGGCCGCGAGCAGGGCGTCGGACTGCGCCGCCGCGCCGGGTACGGTCAGCCCCGCGCCGTGGCCGCCGTGGTTGACGGCGCTGCCCCTGATCACCGCGTGGACGCGGTCGCCGTCGGCCAGCGCCTTCGCCAGCGGTTTGAGTACGACGAGACCGGCGCCCTCGCCCCGTACGAAACCGTTGGCGCGGGCGTCGAAGGCACGGCTGCTGCCGTCGGGGGACAGCCCGCCGAAGGCCTCCGCGAGTTCCGCGCCGTCCTCGGTGATGTTCAGCTGCACACCCCCGGCCAGGGCCAGCGACGACTCGCCGCTCCGCAGACTGACGCAGGCCAGGTGCGCGGCCACCAGGGACGAGGCCTGCCCCACGTCGACGGTGAGGCTCGGCCCGCGCAGGTCGAGGGCGTACGAGAGGCGGTTGGCGATGACGCTGCGGTGGGTCCCCGCCAAGGCGTGGTGGGTGAGCGGGGCCGCCCCTTCGCGCCGGATGACACCGGCGTAGTCGTTGGCCGAGACGCCGAGGAAGACGCCGGTGGAGCTGCCGCGCAGTGCGGCGGGGAGTGCTCCCGTCGATTCCAGGGCCTCCCAGGCCAGTTCGAGCGCCAGTCGCTGCTGCGGGTCCATGGCGCCGGCCTCGCGCGGCGATATGCCGAAGAAGGCGGCGTCGAACCGGTCGCGGCCGGGAAGCGTGCCCTCGTGCCTGCCGGTCTCGGGCGAGCGGCGGATGGCCGAGCGGCCCTCGTGCAGCAGGCGCCAGTAGTCGCCGGGCGCGGGGGCCTCGGGGAAGCGACACGCCATGCCGATGATCGCGATCGGCTCGTCCTGCGCCGTCTCCGGCTCCGTCATGCCGTCCGCCACGTGTGCAGCCACTGTCGTTCCCTGCCCCTTCTGATCCCACTGGTTCCGCTGATCCGCCGGTCCCGCTGGTTCCGCTGTTCGCACTGGTTCCGTTGATCGCACTGGTTCCGCTGGTCCTGTCGGGCCAGCTGGCCCCACGTCCCGTCCCGAAGGTGCGGGTGCCGCGCCCCTATCGGTGCGGGCGAGGCCTCACCACGCCACGCGCAACGAGCCGAGTCCCCGGGTGATCAGTCCGTCCTTCCACACGACGGCGGGCGCCGCGGGCTCGTCCTCGGCCAACCGCAACTCGGGGAAGCACGCGAACAGTTCGAGGAGCGCCGTGCGCACCTGGAGCCGCGCCAGCGGCGCGCCGAGGCAGCGGTGAATACCGTGCCCGAAGGTGAGATGGGCCGAGGACCTGCCGTCCCGCAGAAGGTCCGGTTCGGCGAATACCTTGTCGTCACGATTTCCGTGCAGCAAGGAGACCACCACCGCTTCCCCCGCACACACGCGGACATCTCCCAGTTGGACGTCCTCAAGAGCCACCCGCGGAAAGCTGATGGCCGTGGACGGGGTGACGCGGAGCAATTCCTCGACCAGTACGTCCGCCTGCGTCTCGTCCTTGACGAATTCACGGGGAATGCGCTCCTGGAGTACGGCGAGGACGGCGAGGCCGATCTGCCCGACGGTCGTCTCATATCCCGCCGTGAGCAGGGCGAGCCCGAGGCTGACGAGTTCGGCCTTGGTCAAGGAGTCGCCGTCGTGCGCCCGGATGAGGTCGGTGAGCAGGTCGTCGTCATCCCACCCCCGCTTGCGGTCGATGAGGGTGGACATGTAGTCGACCAGCAGAAGCCGCTGCCGGCTCTTCTCCAGGTCGCTGCTGGCGGTGATGTCGAAGAGCACCTCCACCCAGGAGTCGAAGATGCCCCGGTCCTGCGCGGGCACCCCGAGCAGGTTGCCCAGAACGGCCACGGGCAGTGGTTCGGCGAAGGAGGAGACTAGGTCGGCCGGGCTGCCGCGGCGGTTCATGGCCGCCAGCAGATCCGTCGCCGTCCCCCGCACCAGCGGGGCCATGCCGGTCATCTTGCCGGTGGTGAAGGCGGCCGCGACGATTTTGCGCAGCCGGGCGTGGTCGGTGCCGTCCAGGCTCATCATCGAGGTGGGCGAGGGCATCGCCGAGTTGAGCCGAGGGGCTCCCGGAGCCGCCGCGGCGGCCCTGCTGAAGCGCCGGTCGGACAGTACCCGGCGGCCCAGGGCGTAGTCGCTCACCAACCACATCTCGTCACCGGGAGGTGTGCGTATGCGCTTTACCGGAACGGTGTGCGCACCGGCCATGAATTCCGGTAAGGGACCCAGGTGATGGGGACGCAGTACGGCGGACAATCTGACACCTCGCCTTTTCTCCGGGACCGGCTCGACCCGCCAATTCACCTGTTTCGTGCAATATTTGGTGGCCCCGGTTCGAGCGTCAGCGTAGCCGCGCACAGAGGATGTGACCACGAACGCTCGGAAAGACACATCGAGTACGAGAGGTGACCCATGGATATCGCGACCAAGCAGGGCACATTCAGCACCGGCCTTCCCCATCTCGCCTTCGGTTCCGGGAAGCCGCTGGTCCACCTGTCCGGATTCACGATGACGCACACGGTGCCGCCGCCCGGTGCGCAGCGGCGCAGAGCGGCGCTGCTGGTGGCGCCGTTCGTCGCCGCCGGGTACGAGGTCTTCTGGACCAACCGCCGCCCGGGCACGCCGGTCGGCACGACGATCGGCGAGCTGGCCACGGAGCACGCCGAGGCCCTGCGCGCGCACTTCCCGGGTCCCGTGCCCGTGCTCGGCCACGGGACCGGGGGTGCGATCGCCCTGCAACTGGCGCTCGACCACCCCGACGTGGTCGACCGGCTGGTCCTCGCCTGCGCCGCGTACACCCTGGGCCCGGTCGGCAGGCGCTTCCACCGGGACCTGCTGGCGGCGGCCGAGCGCGGCCGCTCCGGCATGCACCGGGCGGCCCCCGCCCTCACCGCGAACCCCGTGCTGCAACGGCTGCTGATGCTTCCGCTGTGGCTGGCGGGACGGCTGGATCCGCCGCCGCGCGACATCTCCGACCTGAAGGCGACGCTGCTTGCCGAGGACGGCTTCGACGTCCGGGACCGGCTGGGCGAGGTGCGGGCGCCCACCCTCGTGGTGTGCGGCGGCCGCGACCGGATGTGGCCCCAGGAGATGTTCGACGAGACCGCGGCCGGGATACCGGGCGCCCGGCTGGTGCGGTACCCCCGCCGCGGCCACAACCTCCTGGGCACCCCGGAGTTCGCCCGTGACGTCCGCGCGTTCCTCGACGCGCCGTGAGCGCGGCGAGCGCCGACGGGCCGTAGCCGCCAGCCGTACGCACAAGTCGCACGTGCGGGCCCTGCGCACGGGCGACGCACGCAGGGACCGGTCGCACCTCGCGGCCGGTCCCTGCGTCATTCGGTGCTCCCCGCCGGGTGCGCGGGCGCGAGCCGGGGGCGGTGGCTCAGCCCGCCTCGGTCGGTCTCTCGGCCGTCCGTTCCGACAGCCTGTCCGCGAGACACTGCCAGGCGTTGGCGCACTCCCGGGCGAGGCGGGCCACCACTTCCTGGCGGTGCGGCGGCACCGCGTCCACGATGCGGGCCCAGCCGTCGGCGTCGACGGAGCTGACCCGCAGCGCGCGCAGCAGGACCTTGCCGGCCATGGTGAGCCGCAGCGAGGGGTCCTTGCTGAGGCTCACCAGCAGGACGTCGCTGGCCTGGCCGTCCGGCCGGAAGGAGCGCCGGGCCACCGCCCCGGAAGGGTTCTCCCGGGTGCCGGCCTGCCGCTGTTGCGGCGTGACCAGTGGTTCGCCCCGGTTGAGCCGGGCCCGCACGTCGCTGGCGGTGGCCGCCGAGATCCCCGCGAGCCTGGCTATCTCGCGCAGCGAGGCCTCCGGGTTGGCCCGCATCAACTCCCCCGCGCGCAGCCGTCCCTCGGCTCCGTTGCGCGGGCGCACCCGTCCGTCCCGGCCGATGCTGGCGTTCGGTTGCTCATTTTGCGCAGTCGTACGCTGCCGTACGGCGCCCACCGTGTTGGCGGCCAGGCCCACGACCTCGGCGATCCTGCGGTCGGACCACTGGGGGTGGGAGGCGACGATACGGGCCGCGGCGGCCTTGCGGTCGGACAGTGAAAGCGGCAGTCCGTGCTCGCTGTTGAGCTGGACCGCCAGGACGAAGGCGTCCGCCTCCGGGCCGTCGAAGAAGCGGACCATGATGCGGTCGTCGCCGCGCAGCAGGGCGGCGCGCAGGCGGTGCGCGCCGTCGATGACGTGCATCGTGGGGCGGTGCACCACGATGGGCGGGAGCGGTGTGTCCAGGGCCGCGAGCAGGTGGACGTGCTCCTCGTCCTCCCCGCCGATGCGCGGACCACCCGTCGTGCGCAGGGTCTCGACGGGGACGTACTCGGTGGCCGGCGACTGCGCGCCCCCGGTGCCCGGGGCCGCGCCCTCCCCGCCCTCACGTCCCGGAACATCGACACCGGGCACCGCCGCCGTCCGAACGGCATGGGCTTTTAACCTACCGATCATTGATCAATCACCTCGGGGTGCGTGGTTGAGAGGGCCGGAGGGCGATCGTGCGTCGGTGGAAATGGGCAGCCGGACGCGGCCGCTCCCGCTGTGACGTGTGGTTCCGCAGTGACTCAGCGACGCGTCAGGCCGAGCAGGCGGAGGAGATAAGTCGATAGAACGGCTACGGTTCGGCGGCCGGCCCGGGCGCCGCGCGGGCGCACCGCCTCACTTTTCCCCACACCGTTCCCGCGTCACGTCACCGCGATAATTCCGGCCGGGCGGAGACGGAAACGGAAATAGCCGTTACGGTGAAACAAAACCGCAGTCCGCGCAGCCGTCGCATACGAACCTCGCCCCCGTAGCAGAATATCCCCGTCCCGACGGATTCATTGCTCGCCCCTCGGTTACGGAACACCGTGACACTGCGCAAATTTGATCGCTTTCGGCCGATGTCTGTCAAGACGAAGCGCCTATGAGAGCATTCGGCACAGCCCTCACGGACTGCTGGTTTGAACCGCTTCCAACGCCTCTGACCCCGGTCACGCACGGGTGACACGGCGGCGACCCGGGTGCGTACCGAGCCTGTGGCCCGCGTGGTCCAGGCTGGCGAAACATGCGGTCATCACGTACGGAGGGCAGCGTTCCGATCCCGGCGGCGCACTTCGGCGAGCAGGTCCGGCCACCTGAACGGGGTGCCGCCGTGGGCCCGCCGGAGCCGGCGCAGCAAACGCCGGCGCGTCAGCCGGAATGCCACCCCGCACACCATCAACACAATTCCCGGCACCACCGCCATAAAGGAAAGCCCGAAAACGTAGCGGGGACGCGGTCTGTAGGCACCGAGGACGGCGCAGCGCGCGATGGCGTCCATCTCATCGCGACTGAGTAACTCATAAGCTGATCGTTCGGCCATCGATCGAGCATCCCAACGCCGGGGAAGTCGGGCAAGAATTCTTCGGGGGAAATTCGGCGGGGGCACGTCGGGCGAACGCCGGAAACCACTTTCCCGAGAATTAAACCTCTGCTTCCGGTCGAGGGCGGCGCCCCCGAGGGTCGCTGCCGCTGTCGCCCTGTCGACTTCTCCCTGCGGGACGGATGCGGCCGCCCAGCAAATCTCGGATGGTGCCACCATCGGGATGTTCCGTGTATCTTCCTTCGTGAGCGCCGACACTTGCGCTCCGGGGCCACAACGGCTAGGCGCCGAACGGCCACGCACCGACGGAAGGAGTCGCGGATGGGCCGGCTGACCCGGGCCCAGCAGCAGGAGCGCACCCGCGCCGCCGTGCTGACTGCGGCGCAGGCCGAGTTCACCGCATGCGGATACGCCGCGGCGAAGGTGGACCGGATCGCCGAGCGGGCCGAACTGACGCGGGGCGCGGTGTACTCGAACTTCCCGAGCAAACGCGCCCTCTATCTGGCGGTGCTGATCGACATGGTCGAGCGCGGCGCGGCCACGGAGCACGACGACGCCGTCGAGCTTCCCGGTCCGGCGTCCTCCGCCGGAGCCTCCACCGCCCAGGTGCTCGGCGCCTTCGCCCGGAGCTGGCTCGAACGGCTGCCGCTGGCCGAGCACACGCCCGCCGTCGGCCGCGTACGGCTGCGGGCCCTGGCCGAGGTGCTGGACGACGAACCCATTCGCGCCGCGTTCGGCCAAGTGACGCGCCTGGAGGCGCTGTTGCTGGCGCTCGCGCTGGAGTCCCTGGACTCGCACGCGTGCGCCGACGCGCCGCCCGCCCGACAGGTACGACGGGCCCAACTGGTCTTGCGGCTGCTGGACGGCCCGGGCGCCTCGGCGGATCCGGCACTGGGCTTCGGCGACCCCTTCGACATCGCCCAGGCATGCGCGCACCTGGCGGGGCTCCCCCTCGCCGACACCTGGAATCCGCCGCACCTGCCCTACGTCCCGCCCGCGCGAGCCTGTCGTGACCCGTGGCACCCGCCGCGGGAGCTGCGGGACCTGCTCGACGGGCGGCCGGTCGGCTTCGCCGGGGACGGTGTCATCACGGTCCTCGGCACCCGCCGCCTGGAAGCCGCGGAAGAGGCCGTCCGCGCCGCGCGGGCCGGTGATCTGATCACCGTGGCCGTCACCACGGCCGACCCCGCCGAGATCGGACGCCTCGTCCGGCTGAGAATCGGCGACTTCGCACGTAGCCTGTGGCGCGTGTTCGAACCCGAGGACCGGCCGCGCCTGCGTCTCGTCCTCGACGACCGCGGCCTGGTGGCGTCGGCCGTCGGTGTTCCCGACGCCGACGACGCCACCGAGTACGCGGTCCGCGTCCGGCACGACACGATCGTCACCCGAGCCCAAGGACCGGGTGCCGCGCACGCCGCGGCCACCTTCGACCGCATCACCGCAGACGTCTCCCACACCGAACCCGATGGGGCCGCGCCATGACCCAGCCCGTTTCCTCCAACGCCACCAGCACCGATCTGCTGGTCCTCCACGCCCTTCGCTGCATCGGCTTCTCGGGCCTGTCCGCAGTCGCCGGGGCGACGGGACTGTCCGAATCCGACGTCGAGTCGGAACTGATCGACCTCGCCGTCGCCGGACTCGTCACGCGCACCGCGGGCGACTTCGGCGGCTGGGGCCTCACGGACGCCGGCCGCGCCGCCGACGCCGAGCGGATCGCCGACGAGGTGGCGGCGGCCGGGGTGCGGCCCGCGCTCTCCGCGGCCTTCGACCGGTTCCTCGTCCTCAACCCGGAACTGCTCGACCTGTGCACGGCCTGGCAGACCCGCACCGTCAACGGCTCCATGACGATGAACGACCACAAGGACTCCGCGTACGACGCGCGGGTCCTCGACCGGTTCACGGAGTTCCACCAGCGTGCCGAACCGCTGTGCGCGGAGCTGTCCGCGGCGCTGCTCCGGTTCCAGCGCTACCCCGTCCGGCTCGGCGACGCGCTCGCCCGGGCCAGGTCCGGAGCGCTGGAGTACGTGACGGACAGCACCGCCTCGTACCACACGGTGTGGTTCCAGCTCCACGAGGATCTGCTGGCCACCCTCGGCATCCCGCGCCACTGAGCCCCCCGGCTCCCCTGCCCCCGGCTCCCCGGCCCGTGGCAGCCCGCTCCCCGCAGCCGAATCAGCAGAGGCGACGCAGAGGTGACGAAGCGATGACCTGGATCCACCCGCTCTCGGCAGAGGTCGAGGAGAGCGCGGACGTCCTCGGCGGCAAGGCGCACGGGCTCGTCGTGCTCCGGCGTCTGGGGCTGCCCGTGCCACCGGGGTTCGTGATCGGTACCCAGGCCTGCCGCGCCTACCTCCGCACCGGCCGGGCACCCGAAGGTCTGGACGCCGAACTGGCCGGCGCGGTCCGCGACTTGGAGGCCGCCACACACCGCACGCTGGGAGGCTCCGAACGCCCACTGGCCGTGTCGGTACGCTCCGGCGGCCCGGTGTCGATGCCGGGCATGATGAGTACCGTGCTCAACCTCGGACTCACCCCCGAGGCGACCGTCGCGCTGGCCGCGGAGAGGGGCGACCCGCACTTCGCGCTGGACTCACGGCTGCGGTTCCTGACCAGCTTCGCCTCCGAGGTCGTGGGCGTGGGCCAGGAGGCCCTGGCGGCCGTCGAACGGGCGATCGCCGGCCAGGAAGGCGAGGTGAGCGCCTTGGAAACGGCGATCCGCGAGGTCGAGCGGCTGATCCACGAACAGAGCGGTGAGCCCGTACCCGAGGACGCCGCACGACAGTTGAACCTGGCCGTCGAGGCGGTGTTCTCCTCGTGGGACACCCCGCGCGCCAAGACCTACCGCGCCCTGCACGACATCCCCGGCGACCTCGGCACGGCGGTCACCGTCCAGGCGATGGTGTTCGGCAACCGCGACGAGCGCAGCGGTACGGGCGTCGCCTTCAGCCGCGACCCCAACACCGGGGAACGGCTCCCGTTCGGCGAGGTCCTCTTCGGCCGACAGGGCGATGACGTCGTCTCCGGCACCTCGCTCACCGGCCCCCTGCACGAACTGGCCGAGCGGGAACCCGACGTGTGGGTGGGGTTGTTGGCGGCCCTGGACCGGCTGGAGGAGCACTACCGCGACGCCTGCTACGTCGAATTCACCTTCGAGGCCGGTGAGTTGTGGATTCTCCAGGTGCGCCCCGGGCGATTCGTCGGGCGTGCCGCGGTCCGGGTCGCGGTGGAGCTGGCCGAGGCGGGGACGATCGACCGCGCCGAGGCCCTGCTGCGCGTGGCGCCCCAGCACCTCGCCCAGGTGCGGACCCCGCGGATCACGGCGGTGGAGCCGGGCG
This sequence comes from Streptomyces sp. NPDC031466, assembly GCF_055581265.1. NCBI lineage: Bacteria > Bacillati > Actinomycetota > Actinomycetes > Kitasatosporales > Streptomycetaceae > Streptomyces > Streptomyces sp. NPDC031466. Next base: position 91,452 of record NZ_JBVIJT010000003.1, on the reverse strand, counting down.
ACGTCCTCACCCGGGGGCTCGGCGCCTCACCGGGAGTCGCCGTCGGCCGGGTGGCCACCACGGCCGACAGCGCGGCACGGCTCGCGGCCGGCGGACCGGTCGTCCTGCTGCGCCCCGAGACCTCCCCGCTCGACATGCACGGCCTGGCCGCCGCGACCGGGGTCGTCACCGCGCGCGGCGGACCGACCAGTCACGCGGCCGTGGTGGCACGGGCGATGGGCAAGCCCGCCGTCGTCGGGGCCTCGGGTCTGACCGTCGACGCCGCCGAGGGCTGTGTCCGGGCGGGCGGCCGTACCCTGCCCGAGGGCACCCTGATCGCCCTCGACGGGACGAGCGGCGAGGTGGTCGTGGGCGAGCCCCGCGTCACCGCGGCCGCGACCGATCCCCATCTGCACCGGCTGCTCGACTGGGCGGACGCCGTCGCGGACGTCCCCACGGACGCCGTCGCGGACGGCCCCACCGCCGGCCGTGCCGAGGAGGACCGCCTGTCCGCGGCGCAAGAGGCCCTCCGCGCGACGGGCCACGGCACGCGCCCCTGAGCTGGGGAGCGGCCCCGCGATCAACCGCCCCGGCCGAACGCCCACGCGCGGCACCTCGTCTGCCAGGTTTCCGTCGTTCGCCGTCTGCGGACACGCGGTGGCCGGTCGCGCGGTTCCCCGCGCCCCTCGGGGGCGTACGGCCGCCGCCCCTCAGAAGGCCGGCGGGGGCACCTCCGGCAGCGGAACCGCCGCACACCCCCGCGTATCGGTGAAACGACCGATGTGCCGGTCACCGGAGCCCCGCCATAGTCCTCGGGAGATCGTTTGCGGACCGGCGTCGTGCCGGCCGCCCGGGAAAGGACGCTTCTGTGGACACGTACGCGGATCTGGTGTTCGTCGGCGGCCAAGTGGTCACCGTCGACGCGGAGTTCTCCGTCGCCTCGGCCCTGGCGGTGACCGGTGGGGTCATCAGCGCCGTCGGCGGGCGGGACGATGTCGCGCCGTTCGTCGGGCCCGGCACCCGCGTCGTCGAGCTGTGGGGGGCGACGCTGCTGCCCGGGATCAACGACTCCCATCTGCACGGATGCGCCTTCGGCATGGCGTCACCGCCGCTCTCCCTGGACCTCGGGCACCCCGCCGTGGCCTGTCTCGCGGACGTGGCCGACGCGGTGCGGGAGGCCGTCGGGCGCGTGCCGCGCGGGCAGTGGGTGACCGGGCACGGCTGGGACACCGGCTACCTCGCGGAGTGCGTCCGCGACCCCGCGCGGACGCCCACGCGGCGCGACCTCGACGCCGTGAGCCCGGAGCACCCCGTCGTCCTCTACTCCTTCTCCGGGCACGCCACCTGGGTCAACTCCAAGGCCCTGGAACTCATCGGGATCGACCGGCACTCCGTCGCGCCGCCCGGCGGGGCCATCGTCGTGGACGGCGCCGGGGAGCCGACCGGGCTGCTCCACGAGGGGGCCCAGGCCCTCGTGCAGAACGCGCTGCCCCCGCTGAGCCGGCAGGAGCGCACCGACGCCATCAGGTCGACCCTGCGCACGCTCGCCGGGCTCGGCGTCACCAGCTACACCGAGCCCGGGCTCGGGCCCGGCGGCGACGGCATCATGCGCGGCGCGCTCGGCACCGGAACCCTGGACGTCTACCGCCGGCTGCTGGCCGACGGCGAGCTGACCGCCCGCCTCGGGGTCCTGCTCCTGCCCACCGGCATGGCCGGCACCGCCGAGGAGTTCGCCCGTGCTCTCGGCACCCTCGGCGAGTACGGCGACACCGATCCGCGCCGCCTCGCGGTCCACGGCGTCAAGATATTCGCCGACGGCATCGTCCCCAACAAGACGGCCTGGATGCACGAGCCGTACGTCGGCGGCGGCTGCGGCGCCCTGTGCGTGGGCGGCGCGAGCGACACCGAGCGGACCGCCGAGATCGACGCCATGATCCGGTACGCCCATGTCGCGGGCCATCAGCTGGGCGTCCACGTCACCGGCGACCGGGCCTGCGACACCGTCGCGGACGCCTTCGCCGCGGCTCTGGCCGAGCACCCGCGGCCCGACGCCCGCCACTACCTCATCCACGGCGACTTCCTCACCCCGCACAGCATGAAGGTGCTGGCCGCGCATGACTTGGGCGTCAACATGAACCCCACCATCAAGTGGACCGTCGCCGACATGGAGGAGGAGTTCGTCGGCGCCGAGCGGGCCGCGTACGCCTGGCCCTACCGCGACGCCCTCGACGCCGGCGTGCGGGTCGCCAGCGGATCCGACGCCCCGGTCACCGACCCGGACTGGCGCCAGGGCATCGCCACCATGGTGCTGCGCGAGTCGAAGGCCGCCGGCCGGGTCAGCGGCCCCGAGCAGCGCATCGGCCTGGCCGAGGCGATCCGTACGTACACGATCGACGCGGCGTGGCAGGACTTCGCCGACGACTGGAAGGGCTCCCTGGAGCCGGGCAAGGTCGCCGACCTGTGCGTGCTCGACGGGGACCTGCTGGGCGCCGATCCCCACGACATCCCCCGGATGCCCGTCGTCCTGACGGTCATGGACGGGCGGGTCGTGCACGACACCCTGGGCGATTGACGTCCTCCGGGCACAAGATCATCCTTGGGGAATGGCAGCGAATCGGAGCACGGCGGACATCCTCGACGCGGCCGTCCACGTCCGCGCGGCCGCCCGGAGCGCCACGAACGGCGCGACCGGCGTCGACCCGGTCCTGACGGCGCTGTCGCAGGTGGTGGCGTACGACCACGCCTCCCTGGCCCGCTGGGACGCACGGCGCCGGCGCCACATCACCTTGGCCGGGAGCTACCCGGCCGAGGCCACGGCGTACATCGAGACCCGTCTCCACCACGACCCCGTGTTCGCCGTGCTCCGCGGGCCGGCCCGGGGCGGCCTCTGGCTCAGGGACGTCCCCCGGCACCTCCTCGCGGCGTCCCCCGGGTTCCAGGAGGTGCTCTCCCCCCTCGGCATCGCGGACGGGGTGGCCCAGTGCCTGTTCGCCGCCGACGGACGGTACGTCGGCATGCTGAACGTCAGCACCCGCCGGCCACGGCGCACCCCCGACCCGGCGCGTGCCGTGGTCACGCTCCTCACGGAGGCCCTCGCAGCGACCCTCGACACGGGTGCCCTTTCCACCGGAGCCCCGTCTCCGCACCTGCGGCCCGGCGGGCTCTCGCCGCGCGAGCTGGAGGTGCTGGCCGAGCTGACCGCCGGCCGCACCAACCGCGAGATCGCCGAGCGGCTCCACGTCACGCCCCGCACCGTGGGCACCCACATCGAGCACATCCTGGCCAAGCTCGACCTGCCCAACCGCGCGGCCGCCGCCGCCAGAGCGGCGGCCTGGGGCATCGCACCCGCCCCCTGACGGTCAGTCCAGGCCCCGGGCCCGCCGGAACCGGGCGAGCCCGTCGGCCAGGTCGACGAGCGGCTCCGGATAGTCGTGGCGCGCCCTCTCGGCGGCCGGCAGCTTCCACGGTTCGTGGACGGCGGCGCCGCGCACTCCGCCGAGTTCGGGCACCCAGCGCCGGACGTACGCGCCGTCCGGGTCGTACCGCTTGCCCTGGAGCACGGGGTTGAGGACCCGGTTGGGGCGGCTGTCGGTGCCGGTCCCCGCCATCCACTGCCAGTTCAGCTGGTTGTTGGCGAGGTCGCCGTCGACCAGCAGCCGCTGGAAGTGCCGGGCGCCCACCCGCCAGTCGACGTAGAGCGTCTTGGTGAGGAAGCTCGCGGTGAGCAGCCGGCCGCGGTTGTGCATCCAGCCCTCGTGCAGGAGCTGGCGCATGGCGGCGTCGATGACCGGATATCCCGTACGCCCCTCCTGCCACGCGCGGATGTCCCGCGCCGCCGACTCCGGTGAGCGCCAACGGTCGCCGCGCGTACGGTAGTCGGCCGTCGCCGCCCGGGGTCTGGCCGCGAGCACCTGGTGGTGGAAGTCGCGCCAGCACAGCTGGCGGACGAAGTCCTCGGCGCCCGGCGTCGCCCGGGAACGGGCCCCGTGGACGAGTTCGGTGCAGGAGAGCGTGCCGAAGTGCAGATGCGGCGACAGCTTGGAGGTGGCGTCGCCCGCCAGATCGTCGTGGCGTCGCCCGTACGCGTCGATGCCGCCGCGCAGCCAGGCCTTCCACCGTGCCCTGCCCGCGCTCTCGCCGCCGCGCGCGAGCCCCGGCGAGAGGCCCGCGACGGCGTCGCGCTCGGGAAGGGGGTCCGAGCGGACGTGGTCGGGGACGCGCACGCCGCGCGGGGCGCCGAGCACCGCGCGCGGCCCCTGGGCGGACCAGCGGCGGAAGTACGGGGTGAAGACGGCGAAGTGGTCGGAGTTCGCCGGGGTCACCCCGCCCGGCGGGAGCACGGTGATCACGCCGTCGTGGACGTGCAGCCGGCGGCCGTCCGCCTCCAGTGCCTCGCGCAGGCGCCGCTCACGACGGTGCGCGTACCGGCTGACGCCCGCCGCCAGGTGGAGGTCGTCGGCGGCCGCCTCCGCCATGACGGCCCGCACCTGCTCGACGAGGTCGCCGCCGCGCACCACCAGGCGCCCGCCGCGCTCCCGCAGCCGTCGGTCGAGGTCTGCCAGGCAGTCCGCGAGGAACGCCTGCCGGTTCGGCCCCGCGAAGCCGGTGCCCTCGATGGCCTGGTCGCGGACGAAGAGCGGGACCACGGCGTCGGCGCTCGCGAGGGCGGCGCGCAGCGGCGGATGGTCGTGGACGCGCAGGTCGGAGGTGAACAGGACGACGGAGGTGTTCATGGCGCTACTCCTGTGGGTCCGGCGCCGGTACGGCGGCCGGGGGCGGCGTCGAAGGTGACGCCTGTCTTTCGTCCCGCCGCGCCTCTTTGGAGGCGGCCTTGGCGATATTGCGGGCCATGCCGCCGAACACGACCGCGTGGAAAGGCGAGACGCTCCACCAGTAGGCGTGACCGAGGAGGCCGTGCGGGTGGAAGAGGGCACGCTGGCGGTAGCGGGTGCGGCCGTCGTGGTCGCGGTCGGCGCGCATCTCCAGCCAGGCCAGGCCGGGCAGCCGCATCTCCGCCCGCAGCCGCAGCAGCCTGCCCGGTTCGATCTCCTCGACCCGCCAGAAGTCGAGGGAGTCGCCGACCCGCAGCCGTGCCGCGTCCCGGCGGCCGCGGCGCAGTCCGGCGCCGCCGACCGCGCGGTCCAGCCAGCCCCGTACCGCCCAGGCCAGCGGGAAGGAGTACCAGCCGTTGTCGCCGCCGATGCCCTCGATGACCCGCCACAGGGCGTCCGGCGGGGCGTCGACGGTGATGTGGCGGTGGTCGGTGTAGAGGCTGCCGCCCGCCCAGTCGGGGTCGGTGGGCAGCGGGTCGCTCGGCGCGCCGGGCAGCGCCGCCGATGACCAGCGGGTGGTGACCTGGGCCTCTTTCACGCGCCGCAGGGCGAGGCTGAGCGCCTCGTCGAAGGGGACGGGGGTGCCGGGCGGGTCGGGCACGTACCGCGCGATGTCGTGTTCGTCGCAGACCACTTCGTGCCGCAGTGATTCGGCGAGGGGCCGGGCCAGCGCGCGGGGCACGGGTGTCACGAGGCCGATCCAGAGGCTGGAGAGGCCGGGGGTGAGCATCGGCACGCGCAGGATGAGGCGGTGCGGCAGCCCGGCGACCGTCGCGTACCGGCGCATCATCTGCTCGTACGTGATGACGTCGGGGCCGCCGATGTCGAAGGCGCGGTTCACGTCGGACGGCATGCGCGCGCTGCCGACGAGGTAGCGCAGGACGTCGCGCACGGCGATGGGCTGGACGCGGGTGCCGACCCAGCTCGGCGTGACCATCACCGGGAGCCGTTCGGTGAGGTGGCGCAGCATCTCGAAGGAGGCGGAGCCGGAGCCGATGATGACGGCCGCGCGCAGGACGGTCGCGGGGACCTTCCCGCGCAGGAAGATCTCGCCGACCTCCGCGCGTGAGCGCAGGTGCGGCGAGAGCGTCTCGGGCGGTACGTCCGCCGGGGTGAGGCCGCCGAGGTAGACGACCCTGCGTACGCCGGCGGCGTGGGCCTGTTCCGCGAAGGTCCGCGCCGCCTTCCTGTCGGTCTCCTCGAAGCGGTTCCCGGTGCCGAGGGCGTGCACCAGGTAGTACGCCACGTCGATGCCGCGCAGCGCCTCGGCCAGCGAGGAGGCGTCGGTGACGTCGCCCCGTACGACCTCCGCCCGCGGTGCCCAGGGGTGGTCGCGGAGTTTCTGCGGCGTACGGGCCAGGCAGCGCACGTGGTATCCGGCGTCGAGCAGCTCGGGCACCAGGCGGCCGCCGATGTACCCCGTCGCCCCGGTCACCAGGACATGCCGGCCCGTTTCGGCGCCCTCGCGCGCGTGCACGCTCACGGTCTCCTCCACCTGCTCGCCCTCACCCTCGTCCTGACGTCGGTCCGGCACCACGTGGTGCGTCGTCCTGTGCCCCATCTTCCGTCGGGGAGGACATTCCGGCATTCGGCTAGCGTTGGGGACGATTCGGAACAGCGAGCCGAGGGGCGAGGCGCCCCGCGGGCTTGGAGGAAGCACGGTGCACGGTGAGTACAAGGTCCCCGGCGGCAAACTGGTCGTGGTGGATCTGGACGTCGAGGACGGCGAGCTGCGGCGCACCCGCGTGGCCGGCGACTTCTTCCTGGAGCCGGACGAGGCGCTGGAGGCGATCGACGGCGCCCTGGACGGAGCCCCCGCCGACACGGACGCCGCGGGCCTGGCCGCCCGTATCGACGCGGCGCTCCCCGAAGGCACCGTGATGTACGGCCTGACGTCGGAGGGCATCGGGGTGGCCGTGCGCCGGGCGCTGGCCCACGCCACGGACTGGACCGACTACGACTGGCAGCTCGTCCACGAGGGGCCGCAGCCGCCCGCCCTGCACATGGCCCTGGACGAGGTGCTGACCCAGGAGGTCGCGGCGGGGCGCCGCCCGCCGACGCTGCGGGTCTGGGAGTGGGGCGCCCCCTCGGTGATCATCGGCAGTTTCCAGTCGCTGGCCAACGAGGTCGATCCGGAGGGCGCCGCCCGGCACGGGATCGATGTCGTGCGCCGCATCTCCGGGGGCGGCGCGATGTTCGTGGAGCCGGGCAACACCATCACGTACTCCCTGTCCGTCCCGGACGCCCTCGTGCAGGGGCTCTCCTTCCAGGACAGTTACGCCTATCTGGACGACTGGGTGCTCGGCGCCCTCGCCGACATGGGCATCAAGGCCTGGTACCAGCCGCTCAACGACATCGCGACGGACGCCGGGAAGATCGCGGGCGCCGCGCAGAAGCGCATGGTGGCGCCCGGCGGCGGCCCGGGCGCGGTCCTGCACCACGTGACGATGTCCTACGACATCGACGCGGACAAGATGCTCGACGTGCTCCGCATCGGCAAGGAGAAGCTGTCCGACAAGGGCACCAAGAGCGCCAAGAAGCGGGTGGACCCGCTGCGCCGGCAGACCGGTCTGCCGCGCGAGGCCGTCATCGACCGCATGATCGACTCCTTCCGTTCCCGGTACGGCCTCGCCCGGGGGAAGGTCACCGACGCGGAGCTGGCCCGCGCGCAGGATCTCGTACGGACCAAGTTCGGTACCGCCGAATGGACGGCCCGGGTGCCCTGAGCCGAACGGGGGCCTGCCCGCGGGGTGTTGACGCGCGCAGTAACATACATACATGCATGTAGGTGAAGGGAGAGTCACCCAGGCGGAGCGGCGCGCCCGCACCCGAGGCGCGCTCCTGGTCTCGGCCGCCCGAGGCCTGTCGCGCTACGGCTACGGCAACCTCGCGCTCGAACAGGTCGCCCGTGACGCGGGCTACACGCGCGGCGCCCTGTACCACCAGTTCAAGGACAAGCAGGACCTGACCCTGGCCGTGATCCGGTGGATCGGGGAGACCTGGCTCCAGGAGGTCGCGCCGCGCGTCGAGCGCGAAGCGCACCCGGTGGCGGCCCTGCTCACCCTGGCGCGCGGCCACGCCGTCTACTGCCGCCACACCGGCGCCCGGGTGGCGAGCGCGCTCCGGCTGGAGTTCAGCGGCCAGGACCATCCCGTCGGCCAGGAGATCGAGCAGGCGTACGAAAAGCTCGTCACGCGCTGCGCACGCCTCATCGAGGCCGCGCGGCGCACCGGCGCCCTGCCCGACGGCCCGCCGGCCAGGACCCTCGCCCTCGCCTTCGTCGGCGCGCTCGACGGCACGGTGATCGCCCTGGCCGGCCAGGAACCGTACGACGAGCTGCTCGCCGTCCGCGCCGTCGCGGGCGTCCTCGGGCTCGACCCCTTGTCGCACCGCCCCGCCGGGCGGCCGACCGACCAGACGGAGGCACCGGCATGAAGCTCCCGAAGAGCGCGCACACGTCCCGGCCGTGGCGGATCCACGAGATGACCCCCGACTTCCGCCTCTACGACGTGTGGGCACTGCCGACGCCCGGCGGCCCCGGCGACTTTCCGCTGCTGATCCAGGACACCGCCGACGGCGACACGTCGAACAGCCCGTCCCCGGTGGCCCGCGCTCTCTTCAAGATCCGCTGGAAGCTCGGCGAGCTGTTCGGCTGGGACGACCCGGCCACCGGCGTCGGCACGCGCGTGCCGACGCTGCGCGACCGGCTCCCGCAGGACCTGCGCGAGGGCCCGACCGGCCCCGAGTTCACGACGCTGCCCTTCAGGCCGGTCTTCCTGACGGACGACGAATGGGCGTCCGAGATGGGCAACCGCACCGTGCACGCGGTGCTGCACCTGACGTGGGTGCCGGACGGATCCGGTGGCCACCGGGGCCAGATGGCCGTCCTGGTGAAGCCCAACGGGCTCTTCGGGAGGGCCTACATGGCGGCCATCGCCCCGTTCCGGCACTGGCTGGTCTACCCGCCGCTGATGCGGAAGATCGACGAGCAGTGGCGGACGCACGGCGGACGTCCGGACGCGCCCCGCTCACCCGAGGCGCCAATCAGGTGAACTCGGGGATGAGCGAGGTGCCGTAGGCGTCGATGACGTCCTCCCGGGCGTCGTGCATCGCGTACACCGCGAACTGGTCGACGCCCAACTCCCTCAGCTCCCGCAGCCGTTCGCGGTGCGCCTCGACCGGACCGAGGAGGCAGAACCGGTCGACGATCTCGTCGGGCACGAACGCGGTGTCGGGGTTCCCGGCCCGCCCGTGGTGGCTGTAGTCGTAGCCCTGCCGCGCCTTGATGTACGCGGTGAGGGCCTCCGGCACGACCGAGGAGTGCTCGCCGTACCTGGCGACGAGGTCGGCCACGTGGTTGCCGACCATGCCGCCGAACCAGCGGCACTGCTCGCGGGCGTGCGCGAGGTCGTCGCCCACGTACGCCGGGGCGGCGACGCAGATCTTCACGTCGGCCGCCTCGCGCCCCGCCTGGGCCGCCGCGTCGCGCACCGCCTTGATCATGTACTCGGTCAGATACGGATCGGCGAGCTGGAGGATGAACCCGTCCGCCTTACGGCCGGCGAGCGCGAGCGCCTTCGGGCCGTACGCCGCCATCCACACCGGCAGCCGCCCGTCCCGCACCCAGGGCAGCCGCAGCGGCTGTCCTTCGACGTCCGCCTCGCGGCCCTCGGCGAGGTCGCGGATGACGTCGATCGCCTCGCCGAGCCGGGCCAGCGTGTGGGGCCGGCGGCCCGCGACGCGCATCGCGGAGTCGCCGCGCCCGATGCCGCAGACGGTGCGGTTGCCGTACATGTCGTTGAGCGTGGCGAAGGTGGAGGCGGTCACCTCCCAGGTCCTGGTGCCCGGGTTGGTGACCATGGGGCCCACCGTGAGCCGCGTGGTGTGTTCGAGGATGCGGCTGTAGATGACGAAGGGCTCCTGCCACAGCACCGCGGAGTCGAAGGTCCAGCCGTAGCGGAAGCCGTTGCGCTCCGCCCGCCGCATGAGCCCGACGACGGAGGAGGCGGGCGGGTCGGTCTGCAGCACAAGTCCGAAATCCACGGCGGGACCTCCTGGTCGGGGCGCTGGCCCACGTACCGAACCGATCTCCCGGGGTGCTCCGGGAAGGGACAATCGTGGACTTCCCCCCGGTCCTTGGCAAGAGGACCTCGCCGGGGTCAGCCGCCGGGTCGCCCGCCCGGTGGGACGCCGTGCACGGCAGTGAGCGCGGCCAGGTGCGCGTCGAGGAGTTCGACCTGGCGGGACGGCGGGAACGCCGGGGGGTCGAGCAGCGACTGCACCACCAGGCCGAGCACGAACGCCTGGGCGCCGGCGGCGATGCGCGCCGGGTCCCCGGGGGCCAGTTCACCGAGCCGCTGGGCCTGCTCGACCAGGTCGCGCAGCTTCTCGCGGCCCCGCGCGTACCTGCGGGCGTGGCCGGCGCTCAGCTCGGGGTCGGCGAGCGCGGTGTCCCAGGAGGAGACCCAGACGCGGTTGCTGTCGGTGGCCGCGTCCGTCAGCGGCAGGATGTCGAGGAGCGCGGCCCGTACGGCGGCCAGGCCCTGCCCCGCCGTACGCCGGGGGCGGGCGGCGGTGCGCCGGTCCAGCAGGTCCAGGGCGTGGGCGACCAGGTCGCGCTTGGTGCGGAAGTAGTGGGTGAGCAGGCCGGTGCTCGCGCCGAGTTCGGCGGCGACGGCGCGCATCGTCAGCCCGCCGAAGCCGTGCGCGGCCAGCACCCGCCACACCGCCTCGGAGACGTCGCGACGGCGGGCCTCGTGATCGCCCTTGGTACGTGGCATGCTGCTACGGTACATAACCGTAACGCTTGTTGTGTGAATGGGGTCCCGATGTTCTCCCTCCCGCTGCGGGGCGACGCCCACCTGCGCCCTCTGGAGATATGGCATGCCGAGGAGTTCGCCGCCCACCTGGACCGGGCGCGCGAGCACATCCGGCCCTGGGTGGGGAGCGCCTTCGTGGCCACCGGTGTGGACGGCGCCCGGGACACCCTGCGCCGGTACGCCGAACGGCAGGCCGCCGACGGCGCCCGCCTCTACGGCATCTGGCGGGAGGGCACCCTGGTCGGCGGCGTGTTGTTCGTGTCCTTCGACGCGGCGGCCGGCACCTGCGAGGTGGGCTGCTGGCTGGAACCGGCCGCCGAGGGCCGCGGCCTGGTCACGCCGGCGTGCCGGGCCCTGCTGGAGTGGGCGTTCACCGACCGCGGCCTGCACCGCGCGGAGTGGCGCTGCCGCGGCGACAACATCCGCAGCGCGGCGGTCGCCGAGCGCCTGGGCATGACCCTGGAGGGGGTGCAGCGCGAGGCCTGGCCCTACGAGGGCACGCGCCACGACAAGCAGAACTGGGCGGTCCTCGCCGCCGAATGGCCCCCCTCCGCCTGATCCCCGGTCGGCCGGTCGGGGGCCGCCTTTCCCTCCATAGGGTGGTTCGGCCCCCGCCCGGCGAGCCGCCTCGACGCGGGCCGCGGAGACTGGGCGGGGCGTCGCCGTACGCCCGGAAAAGAGGGGCGCCATGCCCGACAACGTGGTTCTCGTCGCCGTGCCCGAGCACCCTCGGGACGACGGCGCGGGCGTGGGCCAGCTGGCCAGGGTCCGTGACGCGCTCGCGTCCCAGGGTTTCGACGTGCGCCGGGTGGCCGGCGCCCGGGACGCCGAGGCGGTGCTCCGGACCGAGGCGGGCCTCGCCGCCGCGCTGGTGGCCTGGGACCTGCCCGCGGGGCCCGGCACGGACGGCCCGGGCGAGGACGGGGCCACCGGTGGCGCCGAGGTCCTGCGGCGCATCGGCCGGCGCTTCACCGGTCTGCCGGTCTTCCTCGTCATGGCGGACGAGGGCCTGCGTGAGCTGCCGCTGTGGGTCTCGCAGTCCGTGGTGGGGTACGTGTGGCCGCTGGAGGACACCCCGGGATTTGTCGCCGGGCGGATCGCGACCGCCGCCCGCGCCTACCGGGAAGCGCTCCTGCCGCCGTTCTTCAAGGCGATGCGCCACTTCGACGACGCGCACGAGTACTCCTGGCACACCCCGGCGCACTCCGGCGGCGTCGCCTTCCTGAAGTCACCGGTGGGACGGGCCTTCCACGACTACTTCGGCGAACGCCTCCTGCGCAGCGACCTGTCGATCTCGGTGGAGGAACTGGGGTCGCTGTTCGAACACACCGGCCCGATCGGCGAGGCCGAGCGCAACGCGGCCCGGGTGTTCGGCTCCGACCTCACCTACTTCGTGCTGCACGGCGACTCCACGTGCAACCGCCTGGTCGGCCACTTCAGCGTCACCCGCGACGAGGTCGCCCTGGTCGACCGCAACTGCCACAAGTCCGTGCTGCACGGCCTCGTCGTCTCCGGCGCCCGGCCGGTGTTCCTGATCCCCACGCGCAACGGCTACGGCCTCGCCGGGCCACTGCCCCCGGCCGAGATCGCCGCCGGCTCCGTGGCCGCGCGGATCGCCACGAACCCCCTCACCCGCGACCTGCGGACCCCGGACTGCCAGTACGCGGTGTTCACCAACTCCACCTACGACGGCCTGTGTTACGACGCCGCGACAGCCGCCAGGTCCTTCGCCGCCAGCACGCCCCGGCTGCACTTCGACGAGGCGTGGTTCGCCCACGCCCGCTTCCACCCGCTGTACGCCGGGCGGTACGGCATGTCGGTGGACCAGGAGAGCTTCCCCGGCCCCGAACGGCCCACCGTCTTCGCCACCCAGTCCACGCACAAGCTGCTGGCGGCGCTCTCGCAGGGCGCCATGGTGCACGTCAGGCCCGCGCCCCGGGCGCCCGTGGAGCACGACCGGTTCAACGAGGCCCTGATGATGCACGGCACGACCTCGCCGCTGTACCCGATGATCGCCTCCCTGGACGTGGCCACCGCGATGATGGACGGGGCGCAGGGACACTGGCTGGTCGACGAGGCGGTGAGCGAGGCGGTCCGCTTCCGTCAGGAGATGGTGCGCATCGGCCGCCGGATCCAGGCCGCCGGGGACCGGCCGCCCTGGTTCTTCGGCGTGTGGCAGCCCGGGACGGTGACGGATCCGGCCGGCGGCGCGCCGATGCCCTTCGACGAGGCGCCGGCCGATCTGCTGCGCACCGAACCCTCCTGCTGGCGGCTCGAACCGGGTGCGGACTGGCACGGCTTCCCGGGCCTGACCGACGGCTACTGCCTGCTCGACCCCATCAAGGTCACCCTGACCTGCCCGGGGATCGACGCCACCGGCCACATGGGCGACTGGGGCATCCCCGCCCGCGTGCTCACCGCCTACCTCGCCCAGCGCGACATCGTCGTGGAGAAGACCGACAGCTACACCACCCTGGTCCTGTTCTCCATGGGCATCACCAAGGGCAAGTGGGGCACGCTGCTCGACGCCCTGATGGACTTCAAGGCCCTCTACGACGAGGACACCCCGCTCGACCGGGTGCTGCCGGAGCTCGTCGCCGCACACCGGCGCCGGTACGCGGGCCTGACCCTGCGGGGGCTGTGCCAGGAGATGCACGACCAGCTGCGCTCGGCACGCCTGGTCGCCCTGCTGGACGACGCCTTCCAGCAACTGCCCGAGCCCGTCGCCCCGCCGCAGTGGTGCTACCAGCGGCTCGTCCGCGGCGGCACCGAACGCGTCCGGCTGGCCGACGCGGCCCACCGGGTCGCCGCCGCCATGGTCACCGTCACCCCGCCGGGCATCCCGGTGCTGATGCCGGGCGAGAGCGTCGGCGACCCGGGCGGCGCCCTGCTGCGCTATCTCACCGCCCTGGAGACGTTCGACCGCCGCTTCCCGGGCTTTCGCAGCGAGACCCACGGGGTGACGGTCGACCCCGACACCGGCGACTATCTGATCGAGTGCCTGCTCCCCCAGGAGGTTCAGCCCACGTACTGACAGGTGGAGCGCGGCGTGTACACGCCGTGCCCGGCCCGGCCCGTGTAGGCGCGGCGGTCGATGACGACCTCGCCGCGCGAGAGGACCGTCTCCACCTGTCCCATGACCCTCCTGCCCTCGTAGGCCGAGTAGTCCACGTTCATGTGGTGGGTCTCGGCGGAGATGACCTGTTCGGCATGCGGGTCGTAGATCACGATGTCGGCGTCGGAGCCCGGGGCGATGGTGCCCTTCTTGGGATAGAGGCCGAACATCCGGGCCGGGGCGGCGCAGGCGATCTCGATCCAGCGGCGGCGGCCGATGTGCCCGTCGACGACGGCCTGGTGCAGCAGGTCCATGCGGTTCTCCACGCCCGGCAGACCGTTGGGGATCTTGGAGAAGTCGCCTCGTCCCAGCTCCTTCTGCCCGGTGAAGCAGAAGGGGCAGTGGTCGGTGGAGACCACCTGGAGGTCGTTGGTGCGCAGGCCCCGCCACAGGGCCGCCTGATGCTCGCGCGGCCTCAGCGGCGTGCTGCACACGTACTTGGCGCCCTCGAAACCGGGCTCCGCGAGGTTGTCGGTGGACAGGAAGAGGTACTGGGGGCAGGTCTCGCCGAAGACGTCCAGGCCCTTGTCGCGGGCGGCGGCGATCTCGGCGACGGCCTCCTCGGCGGAGACGTGGACGACGTACAGCGGGGCTCCGGCGACCCGGGCGAGCTGGATCGCACGGTGCGTGGCCTCCGCCTCGAGCAGCACCTTGCGCACCTCGCCGTGGTGGCGGGGGTCTCTCTCGCCGCGGGCCAGCGCCTGTTCGACCAGGACGTCGATGGCGATGCCGTTCTCGGCGTGCATCATGATCAGTCCGCCGTTCACCGACGCCCGCTGCATGGCCCGCAGGATCTGGCCGTCGTCCGAGTAGAAGACCCCCGGATACGCCATGAACAGCTTGAACGAGCTGACGCCTTCCTCCACGAGGCGGTCCATCTCCTTGAGCGACCGCTCGTCGACGTCGGAGAGGATCATGTGGAAGGCGTAGTCGATGGCGCACTTGCCGTCGGCCTTGGCGAACCAGGCGTCGAGCCCTTCGCGCGGGCTGCGGCCGACGCTCTGGACGGCGAAGTCGACGATGGTGGTCGTCCCGCCCCACGCGGCCGCCCTCGTGCCCGTCTCGAACGAGTCCGCAGCGAACGTTCCGCCGAAGGGCAGCTCCATGTGCGTGTGCGCGTCGACACCGCCCGGGATCACGTACTTCTGCGCGGCGTCGATGACCCGCTCGGCGGTCCACCGCTGAGTTCCCGGCAGCGCCATGGCCACCACCCGGCCGTGCTCGACCAGCACGTCCGCGTGCACTTCCTCGGCGGCGGTGATCACCAGGCCGCCGGAGATGAGAGTCCGAGTCATACGCGAGCAGTCCCTTCACGTCGTGTCCGGCGAAGAGCACGGTCGACCGGCGGGCCGGCAGCCGGGCGGTGAACTAGGCGCTGTGCAGGGCCTGTTCGAGGATCGCGGCACCTTCTTCCGCCTCCGCGACGGTCAGCGACAGGGGTGGGGCGACGCGCAGCACGCTGGTGTTGTGGCCGCCTCCCTTGCCGATGAGCAGACCGCCCTCGCGGGCCGCTTCGAGGACGGCGGCCGCCGCCCGCTGGTTCGGCCGGTCGGTGCCGGGCTCGACCAGTTCGATGCCGATCATCAGGCCGCGCCCGCGCACCTCGCGCACGACGGGCAGTTGGGCGCAGATCGCCCGAACCCGCTCGATCAGCAGGCCGCCGACGCGCCGCGCGTTGCCCTGGAGGTCGTGCTCCAGGAGGTACGTGAGGTTGGCGAGACCCGCCGCCATGGTGACCGGGGAGCCGCCGAACGTCGAGATGGAGTTGGCGTCCAGGGAGTTCATGACCTCGGCCCGGGCGACGACACCGCCGATCGACATGCCGTTGCCGATGCCCTTGGCGAAGGTCAGCATGTCCGGCGGGCCGCTTGCCGCGTGGGCCTGCCAGCCCCAGAAGTGCTCGCCCGTGCGGCCCCAGCCGGTCTGCACCTCGTCGGAGATCCACAGGATGCCGTGCTCGGCCAGGACCTCGCGGAACGCCGCGTACAGCCCGTCGGGGGGTGAGGTGAAGCCGCCCACGCCCTGGATCGGCTCGGCGATCAGCGCCGCCACTCCCCCGCGCGCCTGTCCGAGCATGTCCCGCAGGTCGGCGACGCAGGCCTCGGTGAACTCGGCGTCACCCAGTCCGGCGTAGGGCCCCCGGCTGCGGACGCCCCCGTGCACGTACAGCGTCTGGAGCGGCGAGAGGCTGGTCGGGGACCACGACTGGTTGCCGGTGATGCCGACGGACGTGAACGAGCGCCCGTGGTAGCTGTTGCGCATCGCCAGGATCTGGTTGGAGCGGCGGTGGGCGGTGGCGAGCAGCAGGGCCGCGTCGTTGGCCTCGGTCCCGGAGGTCGTGAAGAAGACGCGGGCGTCGGGGATGCCGGACAGCGCCGCGACGCGCTCGGCGAGTTCGACCATCGGCCGGTTCAGGTAGAGCGTGGAGGAGTGGATGAGCCGGCCGGCCTGCTCGCTCACCGCCTTGGTGACCTCGGGCAGGGCGTGCGCGGTCATGGTGGTGAGGATGCCGCCGAAGAAGTCGAGGTACTTCCTGCCGTCGGCGCCCCACACGTGGCGGCCCTCGCCGTGGGTCAGTTCGAGGGGCCGCTGGTAGTAGAGCGCGAGCCACTCGGGCAGCACCGCCCGGTGGCGGTCGTACAGTTCACTCACGGCCGTACCAGCCCTTCATAGGCGTCGGGGCGTCGGTCCCGGTAGAACGCCCACTGTTGGCGCACCTCTTCGATGAGCCCGAGGTCGAGGTCCCTGATCACGAGTTCCTCCGCCTTGTCGCTCGCGGGTTCCCCGACGAACCGGCCGCGCGGGTCGACGAAGTAGGAGGTTCCGTAGAAGTCGTTGTCGCCGTACTCCTCCTGGCCCACGCGGTTGATCGCGGCGACGAAGTACTCGTTGGCGACGGCCGCCGCGGGCTGCTCCAGCTGCCACAGGTGCGCGGAGAGACCGCGGTGGGTGGCGGAGGGGTTGTAGACGATCTGCGCGCCGTTCAGGCCGAGTTGGCGCCAGCCCTCGGGGAAGTGGCGGTCGTAGCAGATGTAGACGCCGACCTTGCCGACGGCGGTGTCGAAGACGGGCCAGCCGAGGTTGCCCGGCTTGAAGTAGTACTTCTCCCAGAATCCCTTGACCTGGGGGATGTGGTGCTTGCGGTACTTGCCGAGGTAGCCGCCGTCGGCGTCGATCACGGCGGCGGTGTTGTAGTAGAACCCGGACTGCTCGACCTCGAAGACGGGGACGACGATCACCATGCCGGTCTCGCGGGCGAGGGCCTGCATGCGGGTGACGGTGGGGCCGTCCGGTACGGGCTCCGCCCAGCGGTAGTGCTCGGGCTCCTGGACCTGGCAGAAGTAGGGGGCGTTGAAGACCTCTTGGAACCCGATGACCTGCGCGCCCCGGCGGGCCGCCTCGCGGGCGTGCTCCTCGTGTTTGGCGATCATGGATTCGGTGTCGCCCGTCCAGGTCGCCTGGACTAGTGCGGCGCGTACGACGCTGACCATGAGCTGCTCCTTCACTGCCCCGGGAGGACGTGTCCTCCCGGCCTTGAGAAGACGTCAGAGAGCTTCTACGCCCGTAGATTCGGTACGTGGGCCAGGAGAACGTAAGCCCGTGGCGACGGGCTGAGCAAGACCATCGTCACCGACCGGCGGAGTCGATCACGTTTCGTACCCGTGCGGACGAGACGGGCGCGGGCGTCAGGCGGTGAACCCCGCCACGCGCAGGGCGTGCACGAGGTCCCAGTGGTGCGCCTCGGAGACCGCGCGGGCCGTCTCCAGGAGCAGCGGCACGAGGCGCTCGGGGTCGGTGTGCGCGCAGCGGGCCGCGTCCTCGGGGGTGCGGACGCGGACGTAGGAGTCGAGGAGCGCGCGGGCCTCGCGTTCGCGGCCCGCGTCGATCAGCGCGAGGAGTGCCTCGGCGATCTCGGGGGCGGGACGGGTCACGCCCTGGCGCAGCAGCGTGCGGCAGTCGTCGGCGCGGCCCGCGCCGGCGAGCGCGTCCGCCAGGGCGACCAGCCGGTCGGGCGGGAGCGAGGCGGCCTCCCACAGGAGGGTCGCCCAGTCGGCGGCGAGGCCGGCGTGGTCCAGCTCCTCGGCGAGCTGCGGCAGGTCGGCCGCGGGCCAGGCCGCCGCCTCCGCGAGGACGGCGTGTGCCTCGCCGGTGCGGCCCTCACGGCGCAGGCGCAGGAGGGTCTGGGCGATCCCGTCCTCTTCCGGGGGGAGGTCGGTGGCCGGCGCTTCGTCCGAGGGAACCTCGACGGCCCGCCAGTCGTGCCCCGAGGGAAGGTCGGGGGACCCCTGGTGGACCCGCGCGGCGGCGTCCTCCGGGCGGAGGCCGGGGCGCAGCCCGTGGAGGTGCGAGGCGCGGTCCTCGGCCGAGGGGAGGTCGGGGGCGTGCCACGCGGAGCGTTCCACCGCGTCCAGGCGGGCCAGCCGCTCCTGGAGTTCCACGCAGCGGGCGGTCGCCCGTTCATGGTCGTCCCGCACCCACGCCAGGTCGAGGTTGACGCGGTCGGCCTCCTCGGGGCCGGTGGCCTCGGCCAGTTGGCGGCTCAGTTCCGCCTGGCGCTCCAGGGCGAGCCGTTGCTCCCCGAGCATCGCGTCGAGCCGGGCGCGGAGCAGGTCGCGGGCGCCGGGCCGGGTGTCGTACGCGGTGAGCGAGGCGCGGTGCAGGATGCGGGCCCGGTCGGTCTCCCGCTGGTCCTCGGGGGTGCCCCGGTCCGCCGCCAGATCGTGGAGCAGCGCCTGCACCACGTCCCAGGGCGGCACTTCCGTGCCCTCCAAGCAGGCCCGCATGCCGTCCGGGTCGCGGTGCCAGAACACGCCGCACCAGCCGGTGGACTGGTCGAGCCGCCCCACCAGCTCCCGCAAGTACCTCGCGAACTCCCCCACCTGGTCCGGGAGTTGTCCCACTGTCATCAGTTCAGCACCGCCCCGTGGAGACCTGGAGTCTTCCGGTCCGGAAGATAACACCTGTCGTGTCACGGGACGGCTACACGCAGTTTTCCATGATAGTTCTCACGCCTCACGAGGCCCAGAGGGTCCAGAGGGCGTACGGAGATCATGGGGAGGGCGGGTGCGCCGGGGAGCCGCCCTACGCCGGCGCCGGCTCGCACCGCACGACCAGCTCGTCCAGCGAGAGACCCAGCACGGTGGCCAGCGCCGCCACGGTGAACAGCGCCGGCGTCGGCGCCCGGCCCGTCTCGATCTTCCGCAGGGTCTCCGCGGAGAGCCCCGCCTCCGCGGCCACGGAGACCATGCTTCGCGCGCCCCGCGCGTCCCGCAGCAGCCGCCCGAGCCGCTCGCCGCGCTCGCGCTCTTCGGGGGTCAAGGGTGTCCGCACCATGCGGCCATCGTACGGCCCCCATTTAAATACCGGTATAGTAATGGGCATGGTGGAACTCAAGACGGAACAATCGATCGACGCGATGCGTGAAGCGGGCCGCGTCGTGGCACAGGCGCTGACGGCGGTCCGGGAGGCCGCCGCGGTCGGCGTGTCCCTGCTCGACCTCGACGCGACCGCGCACGCCGTGCTCCGCGAGGCCGGCGCCTCCTCGCCCTTCCTCGGCTACCGCCCGGACTTCGCGCCGGTCCCCTTCCCCGCCGTCCTGTGCACCTCGGTGAACGACGCGATCGTGCACGGCGTCCCGACGGCGTACCGGCTGCGCGACGGCGACCTGGTCTCCGTCGACTTCGGCGCGCAGCTCGACGGCTGGGCCGGCGACTCGGCGATCAGCTTCACGGTGGGGACCCCGCGCCCGGAGGACCTGCGCCTCATCGAAACGGCGGAGCGCGCTCTGGAGGCGGGCATCGCCGCGGCGGTGGTCGGCAACCGCATCGGTGACATCGCGCACGCCATCGGCACCGTCTGCCGCGCGGCGGGGTACGGCATCCCCGAGGGGTTCGGCGGGCACGGCATCGGACGCCGCATGCACGAGGACCCGGGCGTGCCGAACGAGGGCCGCCCCGGCCGCGGCATGCCGCTGCGGCCCGGCATGGCGCTGGCCATCGAGCCGATGGTGATCGCGGGCGGCGGAGACGACTACCACCCGGCGCCGGACGGCTGGACGCTGCGCACGAACGACGGCAGCCGCGCGGCCCACGCCGAGCACACCGTCGCGATCACCGAGGACGGACCGAGGATCCTCACGGCCCTGTGACCCCCGGGCCGTGCTGCGGGGCCCGGGGTCGTGCGCCGAGGGCCGAGGGCTGTGAGCCGGGGGCCGTGCGCGGTGGGCCCAGGGCCGTGCGCCGGGGGCCTCGGCCGTGCGAGGCCCCGGCGCGCGGCGGTCACTCGGAGGGGTGCACCACCATCGCCGAGCCGCCGCCCCTGCGCTCCTTCTCCGCCGCCGCCAGCCACTTCCCGCCGGGCAGCCGCTGCACGCCCGTCGCCGCCCCGATCTCGGGGTTGCGCTTGAAGGAGTGGCCGAGCGCCTCCAGGGAGGTGCGCAGCCCGCTGTCCCACAGGCCCGGTTCCAGCTCGGTCTGCGCGGCGTTGCGCTGGCTCGCGCGCGGCGCGGCGATCGCCTCGACCAGGGGCAGGCCCCGGTCGACGAAGCCCGTCAGGGTCTGCAGCACGGTGGTGATGATCGTCGCGCCGCCCGGCGAGCCGAGCGCCACCACCGGCTTGCCGTTCTTCAGCACGATGGTCGGCGCGATCGAGGAGCGCGGGCGCTTGCCCGGGCCCGGCAGGTTCGGGTCGTGCACCGCTGGGTCGGCGGGCGCGAAGGAGAAGTCCGTCAGTTCGTTGTTGAGCAGGAAGCCGCGCCCCGGCACCGTGATGCCGCTGCCGCCCGTCGACTCGATGGTGAGGGTGTAGGCGACGACGTCGCCCCACTTGTCGGCCACCGTGAGGTGCGTGGTGTTCTCGCCCTCGTACGTCGTGGGGGCCGCCTTGTCCGCCGTCGCGCACGCGCGGGGTCGGCGCGGGTCACCGGGCGCGAGCGGGCTCTTGAGCACCGCGTCGTCCTTGATGAGGCACTCGCGGCTGTCGGCGAACCGCTGCGAGAGGAGTTCCTTGGCCGGTACGTCCTCGAAGGCGGGGTCGCCGACCCAGCGGCCCCGGTCGGCGAACGCGACGCGGCTGGCCTCGATGTAACGGTGCAGGTACTTCTTCTTGGAGGCCTTCGACAGGTCGGTGCGCTCCAGGATGTTCAGCGCCTCACCGACGGTCGTGCCCCCGGACGACGAGGGCGCCATGGAGTAGACGTCCAGCCCGCGGTAGGTGGTCCTCGTGGGCTCCTGCCGCTTCACGCCGTACGAGGCGAGGTCCCGCAGGGAGAGGTCGCCGGGCCGGACGACGCGGCCGGACGCCGGGTCCACGGGCGGCTTGTTGACGGTGCGCACGAAGTCCTTGGCGAGCTTGCCGTGGTACAGGGCGCCCACCCCCTTGCGGCCCAACTCCTCGTAGGTGCGGGCCAGGTCGGGGTTCTTGAAGGTGGAGCCGACCACCGGGAGCTTCCCGCCGGGCAGGAACAGCTTCGCCGAGGCGGGGAAGTCCCTGAACCGCTTCTCGTTCGCCTCGGTCTGCGAACGGAAGGTCGCGTCGACCTCGAAGCCGTCGCGCGCGAGGCGCTCGGCGGGCTTCAGGAGCGTGCCGAGCTTCTGGGTGCCCCAGGCGTCCAGCGCCGACTGCCAGGTGGCGGGGGTGCCCGGCGTACCGACGCCGAGGCCGCTGGTGACCGCGTCCGCGAAGGGGATCGGCCTGCCGTTCTCCAGGAACAGCCCGGAGTCTGCGGTGCGCGGGGCCGTCTCGCGGCCGTCGATGGTGCTCACCTTGTGGGTGCTGGCGTCGTAGTGGACGAAGTACCCACCGCCGCCGACCCCCGCCGAGTACGGCTCGGTGACGCCGAGCGCGGCGGCGGTGGCGACGGCCGCGTCCACGGCGTTGCCGCCCTTGCGCAGGACCTCGATGCCGGCGGCCGAGGCGTCCGGGTCGACGCTGGCGACCGCGCCGCCGTACCCGACGGCGACCGGCGCCTTCTTCGGGACCGCCGGGGTGTGTTCCGCCGAACGCGTGGGCGAAGGGGGCGTGGCGGCACCGACCGACACCAATACCCCTCCGACCGCCAATAGCGTCAGATTACGTGCGACAGCGCGACGCATTCGTACCTCCAGTCAACAGCCGTCCGCGCAGCGTAACTTCGCGCGCGCCCTTCCGTCAGGACCGCCTCGAACACTGCTCCGAAAGGCCGCTAGCATGCGCCCCCATGACTGAAGAGGTGCGCGATATCGTCCTCGGCCTCCTCGCCGTCGGCGTCGGTGCCGTCCTCGGCTGGCTCGCGCGCGGCCGGCTGCGAAAGCGCGGGCTCCGCCGCGAACAGGCCTTCTTCGGGCTGCCCGACAACGCCGAGTCGCTGCTCGTGGTCAACCGCGACGCGGGCGGCGGTGAGCTGATGGTGGTGCGCCACGACGTGTCCGCGCTCCTGGAGCTGGCCGCCGTCGTCAAGGAGTGCGGGGCGCACTTCCAGGTGGTCGCGCACGACGCGGCCCAGCAGAGCTTCGGCGAGCGCACCGAGTTCTGCGTGGGCAACCCGGTGGCCCACCGCCGGATGGCGGCCCACCTGCACTCGCTGCTGCCGGGCGTACGGGTGAACGCCGAGCCGGAGCCGGTCCCCGACCGGGGAGCGTTCCAGATCGGCGCCGAGCGCTACCGCCTGGAGGCCGGCCTGACGGAGTACGTCATCCTCGCGCGGCTCACCGCCGACCGGGGCGGTGACGCGCGTCCCGTCTTCCTCCTGTGCGGTCAGCGCGCGGTCACGAGCCAGGCGGCCGCCCGCTATCTGGCCCGCCACCACGAGAAGCTGGCGCGCAAGCACGGCGGCCGCTCCTTCGTGCTGCTCCTGAAGGTCGTCAACTCCCAGGCCTACGGACCGGACGTCGTCGAGCTGGTCGGGGACGTGACGCACGCCGCCCAAACCCCTCTGGCCGCCCCGGCCCGCGCCTCCCATCGCGGCAAGTGACACCCCCCGCACGGACCGTCGATCCCGCAAGGGCCATCTGTGACCTAGTAGTCAATTTCCGGACATGGGGCAACCCGTCCCCGCTCCGTGGCCTCTTTCGGTGCGGTCCACATTCGCATGGAGGTACGTTTCCTTGTCCCCGCAGAGCTCTTCGAGCCGCCGCCACCCCCTTCGCACCCGCCACGCGGCTGCCGCGGGCCTCGCGGCGCTCGCCGCCGCCCTGACCGCCTGCTCGGGCGGCAGCGGCTCGTCCGGTGGCGACGAGGCCGCCGAGAAGCCGAGGATCTCGGTGAACCTCACGGGGCGGCAGGCCGAGGCGGGCGCCCCGGTGACCGTGCAGCTGGCCGAGGGCAGGCTGAAGCAGGTGACCGTCACCGACGCCAAGGGCGCGAAGCTGCCCGGCGAGGTCTCGGCGAACGGCACCACGTGGACGTCGCGGCGCGTGGCGGCGCCCGGCACCGCCTACCGGGTCGAGGCGGTCGGTGACGGGGGCGGCAGCGCGAAGGCGTCCTTCGGGACGGCCGCGCCCGAGAAGGTCAACAAGGTGACGCTGGCCCCGGGCAAGGGCACCACCGTCGGCATCGCCCAGCCCCTGTCGATCACCTTCGACCACCCGGTGCGCAACAAGGCCGAGGTCGAGAAGCAGCTGAAGGTGACGACCTCGAACGGCACCACCGGCTCCTGGGGCTGGATCAAGAACTACGACGGCAAGGACCGCGTCGACTGGCGCCCCAAGGAGTACTGGAAGTCCGGCACGGAGGTGAAGCTGGACGCCCGGCTCAGCGGCGTCGACTCCGGTGGCGACGACTGGTTCGTCCGCGACTACGCCACCCGCTTCACCGTCGGCGGGAGCCAGGTGGTGAAGGTGAACCTGGACAGCAAGACCACGACGCTGGTGCGGGACGGCCGGACGGTCAGGTCGCTCCCGATGTCGGCGGGCACCCCCGGCGGCGAGAAGGCCTCCTGGGGCGGCACGTCCGTCCTGATGTCCAAGGAGGGCACCATCAACATGCGCTCCGAGACCGTGGGCCTCTCGGGCAGCGACAGCTACGACAAGATGGTCGACTACTCGATGCGGCTGACCTGGTCGGGCATGTACGCGCACGCCGCGCCCTGGAACGTCGCGTACTTCGGCAACACCAACCACAGCTCCGGCTGCGTCGGCATGAGCACCGGGGACGCGGGCTGGCTCTACCGCGAGGTGCGGCCGGGCGACCCCTTCGAGGTCACCGGCAGCGGCTCCAAGGGCATTCCGGACCCGGGCAACGGCTACGGCGAGTGGAACATCCCCTGGTCCGACTGGCAGGCCAAGAGCGCCTTGAGCTGACGGTACGTCCGTCAACAATCGTTACCGGGGCGTAACTTACCGACGGGTTACCCCCGGTAAAGCCCTGCGGTTACCGTCGGGTCACTTTGCACCGTCCAAGTGAGGAGTGACCCGTGGGACTGCCGCACCATGCCTTGCGTACGACCACCGTGGGAGCCGTGTCGGCGGCCCTCGTCGCCGGGGCCGGCCTCGGTCTCGCCCCGGCGGCCCAGGCGGCGCCGGCCGCCGCGCCGCGGGCCGCGAGCTCCGCCGACGTACGCTTCGTCGACATCCCCGGCGACGGCGGCACGATCCTCAAGGCGAACGTCTTCACGCCGAACGACGCGCGGCCCGGCGGGAGGTACCCCGCGATCGTGCTGCCCACCAGCTGGGCCATGCCGCAGATCGAGTACGTCGCCCAGGCCCAGAAACTGGCCGACTCCGGCTATGTCGTGGTCAGTTACAACTCACGCGGCTTCTGGCAGTCCGGCGGCGAGATCGAGACCGCGGGCCCGAAGGACCTCGCCGACGCCTCCAAGGTCATCGACTGGACGCTGGCGAACACCCCGGCCGACCCGTCGAAGGTCGGCATGGCGGGCGTCTCCTACGGCGCGGGCATCAGCCTGCTGGCCGCCGGGCACGACAAGCGGATCAAGGCCGTCGCCGCGCTGAGCGGCTGGGCCGACCTGATCGACTCGATCTACAGCGGGCGCACCCAGCACGCCCAGGCCGCCGCCCTCCTCGGCGGCGCGGGCGCCCTCACCGGCCGTCCGAGCGCCGAACTCCAGCAGACGCTCAAGGACTTCCTCGCCTCCAACCTGGACAAGGAGGACGAGATGATCGCCTGGGGCGCCAAGCGCTCCCCCGTGACCCGGCTTGACCAGATCAACGACAACGGCGCGGCCATCATGCTCGGCAACGCCTGGGGCGACACGCTCTTCCCGCCCAACCAGTACGCCGAGTTCTACGAGCGGCTGACCGGACCCAAGCGCCTGGAGTTCCGGCCCGGCGACCACGCGACGGCCGAGGCGACCGGCCTGCTCGGCCTGCCCAACGACACCTGGACCTCCACCCGGCGCTGGTTCGACCACTACCTCAAGGGTGAGGCCAACGGCATCGACGAGGAGCAGCCCGTCCAGCTCAAGTCCCGTTCCACGGGTGGCTACGAGGGCTACCCGGACTGGAAGTCGGTGGGCCCCACCCGCGCCAAGATCGCCATGGCGGGCTCCACCACGATCCGTACGAACGTCGACTCGGGCGCCAACGGCGGCCTCGCGATCCTGTCCAACGCCCTGGACCAGTTCCTGAAGATCCCGCCGACCGCGTCGGTGCCGCTGCTGCCGCGCCGCTACACGGGCGTGTGGCAGTCGGAGCGGTACTCCTCCACGCAGCGGGTGCGCGGGACGGCGAAGGTGCACACCACGCTCACCGGCACCGAGGAGAGCGGCACCCTCGTCGCGTACCTCTACGACGTGGGCCCGCTCGGCCTCGGCAAGCTGGTCAGCAACGCGCCGTACACCTTCCACGGCAAGACGCCCGGCAAGCCGTTCGGCGTGGACCTGGAGCTGTTCTCCACGGCCTACGACGTACCGGCGGGCCACCGGCTCGCCCTGGTCGTCGACACGGTCGACCCGCTCTACATCGAGCACAACCCGTCCGGCGCGCAGCTGACCTTCTCCTCACCGGAGGCGGACCCGTCATACGTGTCCGTCCCCCTGCGCGAGCAGTGATCTCCGGCTGCTGCCGGGTGGGCCTGCCTTCGCTACCGCCCGCCGGGCAGCAGCGTCCCTGGTTCGGCCGGCGCGACTTCCGCGGCCTCCGTCTTGGGATTGCGCCGCTGACGCTTGGACACCCACTGGGCGAACCACGACAGCAGCATGCACATCCCGATGTAGACAGGTGAGATCACCATGACCACGGGGATGAAGGGCAAATCGTAGTCGAGATTCGACGCGATCAGTTTCCCGGCGTGGAGGAACTCCTCGTAGGTGATCAGAAAGCCGAGCGAGGTGTCCTTGAGGGCCACCACCAACTGGCTGATGATGGCGGGCAGCATGGCGCGCAGGGCCTGGGGCACGAGGACGTGGGCCATGACCTGGGTCTTGCGCATGCCGAGCGCGTACGCGGCCTCCTTCTGGCCGCGCTCCATGGAGTTGACACCGGAACGGAAGACCTCGGCGAGGACCGAACCGTTGTAGAGCGTGAGCCCGGTGACGAGCGCGGGCAGCGGCTGCACCTTCAGCGCCACGAACACGAAGAAGATCATCACCAGGACGGGCATCGCGCGGAAGAACTCCACGAGGACGGTGGCCGCCCAGCGCACGGGCCGGTGGTCCGAGAGCCGGCCCATGGCGAGCAGCCCGCCGAGCGCGAGCGCGAGCACCGCAGAGATCGCGAACGCCTTGAGCGTGTTGCCGAGCCCCCGCAGGAGCAGTTCCTGGATGCCCTGGTACTCGAAGGGCGTCCACTTGGTGGAGGTGAACTGGTCGGTGTCGAACAGCAGATACACGAGCCAGCCCACGAGGGCGAGCACGGCCAGGGTGGAGAGCGCCCCGTAGAGCTTGTGCCGCCGTACCGTCTTCGGGCCCGGGAAGTCGTACAGGGCGGTGGAGTCGTGGGTGAGGGCTTTCATCGGGCGACTCCCCAGCGCTTTTCGAGGACATTGAAGATCGCGCTGATGGCGAGGGTGATGATGAGGTAGCCGAGGGCGATCCAGACGAACGTCCAGATGATGTTGTAGCCCAGCTCGTTGAGCGTCTTGTACGTGCCGAGCAGTTCGGTGACGCTGAAGGCGCCCGCGATCGCGGAGTTCTTGGCGAGCGCGATGAGGTTGGAGCCGACCGGCGCGATGACGGCCCGGAAGGCCTGGGGCAGGACCACCGTCGACAGGGTCTGCCCGAAGGACATCCCAAGGCTCCGCGCCGCCTCGCCCTGCCCCTTGGGCACGGTGTTGATGCCCGAGCGCAGCGCCTCGCAGATGAAGGCGGAGGTGTAGCAGCCGAGGGCGAGGACCGCGAACACCTTGAAGGGCAGCACGAGCCCGAAGCGCGGCAGGCCGAGCAGCACGGCGAAGAACAGCAGGGTGAGCGGCGTGTTGCGCAGGACCGTCACCCAGACCGTGCCGAAGGCGCGGAAGGAGCCGATGGGCGCGACGCGGAAGGAGGCCATCAGGAAGCCGAGCACGAGGGCCAGGAGCGAGGCGTAGACGGTCAGTTCGACGGTGCCGAGGAAGCCGTCGCCGAACGTGGAGAAGTTGTCTGTCAGTACGTCCACGGGGCCTCCTCAGTTCGCCGGGTAGCGGTCGATGGCGGGCGGCTTCGGTGCCGGTACTCCGGAGAGCCCGAGCGTGGCGTCGTAGGCCTTCTTCCAGTCGCCGTTCTTCTCGCCGGCGGCGAGGGCGTCGTCGACGGCGAGGCGCAGCGCGTTGTCGCGCCGGGGCACCCCGATGCCGTACGGCTCCTTCGAGAACGGCTTGCCGACCACCTTGAGTTCGTCGGGCACCTTGGCCGCGTAGCCGATCAGGATGGCGTCGTCGGTGGTGACGGCGTCGACCTGATAGGTCAGCAGGTTGTCGACGCAGACGGAGTAGGTGTCGTAGGCGACGAGGTCGGCCTTCGGGTAGTCCTGCTGGATGCGCTGGTAGGGGGTGGACCCGGCCGCCGAGCAGACGCGTTTGCCGTCGAGGTCGCGTGGCCCCGTGATGTCCTTCTCGTCGTGCCGCACGAGCAGGCCCTGGCCGGCCAGGTAGTACGGGCCGCCGAAGCCGACGAGCTTCTTGCGGTTGTCGTTGATGGTGTAGGTGCCGACGTAGAAGTCGATCTGCCCGTTCTGCAGGGCGGTCTCGCGGTTGGCCGAGGCGATGGTCCTGAACTCGATGCGCCGGGGGTCGAGGCCGAGCGACGCGGAGATCATCTTGGCGATCTCGATGTCGAAGCCGGAGTAGGTGCCCGTCGCGGGGTCCTTCTCGCCGAGGTAGGGCTGGTCCTCCTTGGCGCCGACGATGAACCGGCCCCGGCTCTTGGCCTTGCGCCAGGTCGACGACTGGGACAGCTCGAAGCCGGCCGCCACCCGGTACTCGGGGAGTTTCCCGGCCGCGGGGCCCTTCGTCGGCGGGCTGCCCTCCTTGCCGCAGGCGGCGCAGGCGAGTGCGGCGAGGACGAGTGCGGCCGCGAGCCGGGCCGTGCGCATGGTGTGTCTCTTCACGAGCGTCGCCCCCGTCAGTGCTTGAGGATCTTGGAGAGGAAGTCCCTGGCGCGTTCGCTCTCCGGGTGCGTGAAGAAGTCCTCCGGGGCCCGGTCCTCGACGACGCGGCCGTCGGACATGAAGACGACGCGGTTGGCGGCGGAGCGGGCGAAGCCCATCTCGTGGGTGACGACGACCATGGTCATGCCCTCGCGGGCCAGCTGCTGCATGACTTCCAGGACCTCGTTGATCATCTCGGGGTCGAGGGCCGAAGTCGGCTCGTCGAAGAGCAGGGCCTTGGGGTCCATGGCCAGCGCGCGGGCGATGGCGACGCGCTGCTGCTGGCCGCCGGAGAGCTGCGCGGGGTACTTGTCGGCGTGGGCGGACAGGCCCACGCGCTCCAGGAGTTCACGGGAGCGGCGGTCCGCCTCGTCCTTCTTGCGGCCCCGCACCTTGGTCTGGGCCAGCGAGACGTTCTGCAGAACGGTCTTGTGCGCGAAGAGGTTGAAGGACTGGAAGACCATGCCGACCTCGGTGCGGAGCCGGGCGAGCGCCTTGCCCTCGTCGGGCAGGGGCCTGCCGTCCAGCCTGATCTCCCCGGACTGGATCGTCTCCAGCCTGTTGATCGTCCGACACAGTGTGGATTTGCCCGACCCCGACGGGCCGATGACCACGACCACCTCCCCCTTGCCGACGGTGAGGTTGATGTCCTGGAGGACATGCAGCTCTCCGTAGTACTTGTTCACATCGCGCAGTTCGATCAACGGATCGACGGCCATGGCGAGACCTGCCCACTCTCAGCTGTGTACGTCCGCGCAAACTATCCACGTGAAAACGGGACCTAATGGACGACACGCATGTATGGGCATTAACCGTATTTGCGGCAACTGCGGTTAGGTCTCGGAGGCCTCGGAGTAGATCTGCGACAGCTCGGGCGCCCCCTGCACCGCCCAGTCGAGCCCCGCCTCGACGACCGGGATGTCCCGTCCGGACCTCAGCCGCACGACGGGGCTGCCGCCGGGCCACACGTGCCAGACGGCGCCCGGCACGGTGCGCACCACGACCGTCCCCAGGTACAGCCCGGCGTCGTTGCCGAGCCAGGGCAGCAGTTCCGGGTCGTCGCGCCAGCGGGGCAGCAGCTGGTCGAGGGCGGTCAGGGATGCCGGGGAGTCGTCCAGTTCGAGGCCGGCCGCGGCCGCCTGGGACCGCAGCAGCTCACACTCCGAGAACAGTTCGGCCACGGCGTCCGGGTTCCGCGCGAAGGCCGCCGCGAGCCCGTCGGCCGGGTCCGCCGCCACGTGCCGACGGCGCCACTTGGCGAGGAACGGAATGTTCATGATCGGCCTCTCCGTCGAGTGGCGCCACCGGTCGCGCGGTCGGACGCTGCCGCTGTGGTGTCCCAAAGGTAACCGGCATCAGTTGATCACGAAATCCTCCCATTCACCCTTCGGGGGCCGCCGGGTGGACCACCTGCGGGCACCACGGGGCGGGAGACGACGGCGGGTGATGACCGGACGTCACATGAAGCGGGCGGGCCGCGTGTTCGCATGCCCCGTGCGACGAGTTCGCGTCGTGTTCCCGCCCCGCTCATTGACGCGCCTCCGACGCCTCCTTAGCTTCATGGCGCATCCGTCATCACCCTCGGGAGGGCCCGTCGTGCGCCGACACAGCTGGGGAACGGCCGCCGTGCTCGCCCTGCTCGCGGGTGCCGTGCCCGTGGCGTCGGCGCGCACCACGGCCACTCCGCCCCGGCCGCTCCCCCTGGAGCGGCTCTTCGACAACAGGGCGGTCAGCGACGACGCCCGGCCCGGCGCCGCCGACTTCGACGGGGCGGGCGGCTCCCTCTCGGCGCGGGACCTGCGGGCCGCGGGCTGGACCCCCGGCCGCTCCCTGGACGTCGATGGGGCGCGACTCGCCCGGCCGCGCACCCGGCCGGGCGAACGGGACAACGTCCGGGCCGACGGCCAGTCGGTGCGGGTGCGCGGCCGGGGCGATGCCCTCGCCTTCCTGGTCACGGGCACCGGCGGCACGGCGAGTGGCACCGGGACGGTGCGTTACCGGGACGGCTCGCTCAGCCGCTATCGGCTCACCGCACCGGACTGGCGTTCGGGCCCGCTCGCCACGAAGACCGTCGCCCTGCCGCACATCAACACACCGGGCGGGCAGCTCGCCGAGAAGGCACGGCTGTACGTGGTGACCGTGCCGCTCGTCCGGGGGCGCGAGGTGGCCTCCGTCACCCTGCCGCCCGACCCGGGCACCCCTGACCTGCACGTGTTCGCCCTTTCGGTGCGGGCGCGGACCAAGGGGTGGACCGGCAGTTGGTCGGCGGCGAGCGCCGGGTACACGGCGGTGGGGCCCTGGAGCGACCGCACCGTACGGCTCGTCGTCCACACCAGCGCGGGCGGACCCCGGGTGCGCGTCCGGCTGGACAACACCTTCGCGGCGGCCCCGGTACGGATCGGCGCCGCGACCGTGGCGGTGCAGCGGGCCGGGGCCACGGCCACGGGCGTACCGCGGCGGCTCTCCTTCCGGGGCCGGGCGGGCACCGAGATCCCGGCGGGCGCCCAGGCGGTCAGCGATCCGCTCGACTTCCGGGTGCCCGCGGACACGAACCTGCTGGTCAGCTTCCATCTGCCCGGTCCGGTGGCGACGGCGCCCGTGCACAGCCAGGCCGTCCAGCGCTCGTACGTCAGCGGGCCGGGCGACCACGCGGCGGACACCTCCCCGGCCGCGTACACCTCGACGATCACGACGTGGCCGCTGCTCACCGGTGTCGACGTGGGCGGCGGACCCGGTTCCGTGGTACTCCTCGGCGACTCCATCACCGACGGCGTGAAGTCGACGCAGGACGCCAACCGCCGCTGGCCCAACATCCTCGCCACCCGGCTCCTGAACCAGTCGGAGGTCCCGCGCTACGGCGTCCTCAACCAGGGGATCTCGGCCAACCGCGTGGTCGCCGACCGCTATCCCGGCGACGGCGTCTCCACCGACACGGGCGGGGTCAGCGCCCTGCACCGCCTCGACCGCGACGTCCTCGCGCAGACGTCGGCGCGCACGGTCGTGGTCTTCGAAGGGGTCAACGACGTGCGCTGGGGGGCCTCGGCGCGGGAGGTGATCGCGGGCCTGCGGGAGATCGCGGAGCGTTCCCGGGCCAGGGGGCTGCGGGTGGTGGCGGCGACGATCGCGCCCTGCGAGGGCGAGTCGCTCTGCACGGCGGCAGCGAACACCCGGCGGGAGGCGGTCAACGCGTACCTCCGTGGCGGCGGGGACTTCGACGCCGTGCTCGACTTCGACGAGGTGCTGCGCGACCCCGCGCACCCGGCGCGGCTGCTCCCCTCCTATGACAGCGGGGACCATCTGCATCCGGGGGACGCGGGGCTCGCGGCGCTCGCGGACTCGGTGGACCTGCGCCTGCTGGGGCCTCTCTTGCGGATCAGGCCGGACGCCGCGAGCCCGGCGAGATCCGCAAGAGAGGCCCTGTTGCCCTGAGGGGGCTCAGACGTCCAGGTCGACCACCACCGGCGCGTGGTCGGAGGCGCCCTTGCCCTTGCGCTCCTCGCGGTCCACGTACGAGTCGGTGACGGCCTTAGCGAACGGCTCGTTGCCGTACACGAGGTCGATGCGCATGCCCTTGTTCTTCGGGAAGCAGAGCTGGCGGTAGTCCCAGTACGTGTACGGGTGGTCGTACTTCAGGGGGCGCGGCACGATGTCGGTCAGGCCCGTCTCGCGCAGGGAGGCGAGGGCGGCGCGCTCGGCCGGGGTGACGTGCGTGGCGCCGACGAAGAGCGCCGGGTCCCACACGTCGTCGTCGGTCGGCGCGACGTTGAAGTCGCCGAGGACGGCGAACGGGCGCGAGCCGCCCGCGTCCCCGGCGACAGCGGCCTTCAGGGCCTCGAACCACTGGAGCTTGTAGGCGTAGTGGGCGTGGTCGACCTCGCGGCCGTTCGGCACGTACACCGACCAGAGGCGGACCGGGCCGCAGGTGGCGGAGACGGCGCGGGGCTCGTCCGCGCCCTCGTACCCGGGGTCGCCCGGCATGCCCCTGACGATGTCCTCCAGGCCGACCCGCGAGATCAGCGCGACGCCGTTCCACCGGCCGGTGGCGTGGACCGCCGACTCGTAGCCCAGCTCACGCAGCTCGGCGGCCGGGAAGCCTTCGGCCGTCGTCTTGGTCTCCTGGACGCACAGCACGTCCGTGCCGGTGCTCTCCAGCCAGGCCAGGAGCCTGGGCAGCCGAGCGGTGATCGAGTTCACGTTCCAGGTCGCGATGCGCATGCCTCACAACCTACCGGCCGCCACCGACAGTCAGAGTTCGGCCGTCTCCCCCGGCGTCAGGCGCAGGTGCTCGGCACCGCCCAGGGACCCGATCAGGTTGTCGTAGACGGGCCGGGCGAGGTCGGTGAGGAGCCCGTCGTGGATGTCGTAGGCGCGCTGCGGCCTGACCTCCCGTACGTAGTCGATCACCTCGGAGATCTTGCTCCAGGGCGCCATGACCGGGAGCAGCAGTGTGTGCACGGGCTGGTCGGGGACGGTCAGGGCGTCGCCGGGGTGGAACACCGAGCCCTCGACGAGGTACCCCACGTTGGTGATGCGCGGGATGTCCGGGTGGATCACGGCGTGCAGCTCGCCGTGCACCTGGACGTCGAACCCGGCGGCCGTGAAGGTGTCGCCGTGCCCGACGGTGTGCACGCGGCCCGGGAAGACGGCCGTGAGCTGGTCCGCGACCGACTTCAGCGTCCAGATCTCGGTGTCGGGGCGGGCCTCCATGGCGGTGCGCAGCCGGCCCTCGTGGAAGTGGTCGGCGTGCTCGTGGGTGACCAGGATCGCGTCGGCGCCGAGGGCCGCGTCGTCCTCGCTGTAGCCGCCCGGGTCGATGACCAGCGTGCGTCCGTCCTTTTCGAGATGCACGCACGCGTGGGACTTCTTCGTGAAGGTCATGCGCTTCGCGCGCGAGGGAGAGCTGTCCGCGGTGTTCGTCATGCCAGTCATCCCCCCATCCTGCTACTCCGGAGGCGTGGTTTCCTCACGGATCACGGCCTGGGCGACCTTGAAGGCCGAATTCGCCGCGGGAACACCGCAGTAGACGGCGGCCTGGAGCAGCACTTCCTTGATCTCGGCCGGGGTGAGGCCGTTGCGCAGGGCGGCACGCGTGTGGAAGGCCAGCTCGTCGAGGTGGCCGCCGGCGACGAGGGCGGTGAGGGTGACGCAGCTGCGGGAGCGGCGGTCCAGACCCGGGCGGTTCCACACCTCGCCCCAGGCGTAGCGGGTGATGAGTTCCTGGAAGTCGCCGGAGAAGTCGTCGGCGGCGGCCAGCGCCCGGTCCACGTGGGCGTCGCCGAGCACCTCCCGGCGGACCTTGAGCCCCGCCTCGTACGGGTCGCTCCTGACCGGGCCGGCCACGGCCTCGGGCTGCTCCGGCGAGGCGATCTCCGCCAGGGGTGCCACGGGTGCCATGGGCGTCACGGGGGCCGCGGGCGGCGGAGTCGGGACGGGCTTGCCGAGCGGCGGTGTGATGATCGCCGTCTGCGTGTCCTGCCAGGCCGTGGAGAAGTGGCGCACGAGCAGGTCGGTGACGGCCGCGGGCTGCTCCACGGGCGCGAGATGCGAGGCGCCGGGCACGACGGCGAGCCGCGAGTCGGGTATCCCGGCGACGAGGGTGCGGGCCTCGCCCTGGCCGGTGACCTGGTCCTCCGAGCCGACGAGGACCAGCGTGGGTACGCCGATCCGGCCGAGCTCGGCGCGGACGTCGAAGGCGGCGAGGGCCTCGCAGGCCGCGATGTAGCAGCCGGGGTCGGTGGTGCGCACCATCTGCACGGCCCAGTCGGTGATCGCGGGCTGCGCGGCAGCGAATCCTGGCGTGAACCAGCGCTCGGGCGCGGAGCGGGCGATGGGGTCGAGGCCGTTGCTGCGCACGATCACGCCGCGCCGGCGGAACTCGTCGGCGGTGCCGAACCGCGGTGACGCGGCGATCAGCGCCAGCGAGGCGACCCGGTGCGGATGCCGCAGCGCCAGCTCGGCGCCGATGGCCCCGCCGAAGGCGCAACCGGCGTACCCGAAGCGCCGCACGCCCAGCTCGTCGAGGGTCGCGAGCAACCGCCCGGCCAGCTCCCCGACGGACCCGCACGGGTGTGCGGGGGCGCCGCCGTGCCCGGGCATGTCGAAACGGAAGACCCGCCAGTGCCGGGTCAGCTCGGGTATCTGGCGGTCCCACATGTGCCATGTGGTACCCAGTGAGGCACCAAGGATCAGGACCGGGGCGTCTTCTGGCCCGTCAAAGCGGTATTGCAGGGTGTTCATCGGTGTCTCACTCACGCCCCAGACCCTCTCATCCGTCACCCGCACTCCCTCATCCAGGTCTGCCCCGGCCCCGGCGCGCGGCCACGTACGCCCGGATGATCCGCGCCGACCACGCCCGCCGCAGCCTGCGCCCGCACGCCGAACGCCTGGCCCAGACCGCGCTCGCCCCGCCCCCCTTACCCAGCCCCCCTACCGCGAACCGTGCTGCCTCCGGCATCCGTCGGGGACACCGGCGAGGAAGCCCTCGACGAGGGACGCCTCCTGCTCGCCACGGCGACCGCGCACCCCGCCGAGACCAGCCAGATGCGCCGACTCGTACCCGAGGACTCCGCGCTCCCCCTGGACGCGGCACTGTGGCAGTGCCTCACCAACCCTCACTTCACGGCGGCGAAGCGGTCGATCCGAACGCGTACTCGGAGACGCGCAGTCCGGTCCGGTGGCCGAAGGTCGTGACCGCGTGAGGTGTCCTTGTGTGAGGGGCGAGAAGGCGGTCGCGCGGGGTTGGGGAGGCGAGCGTCACCCCGCGTTCAGCTGGGGTGCCGCGGACAGGCTCTGCTTGACGTACCGGCTGGTCTCGTCGGCGAGGATCTCGGGCAGGCCGGTCTCGATGCCGTTCAGGGCCTGGGCCGCGACGTCGGCGGCGGCGACCTTCTGATCGGCGGGCACGTCGGCGGCCATGTCGGTGTCCATGTAGCCGACATGCAGCGCCGAGACGGTGATACCGCGCGGTGCCAGCTCCTCGCGGGTCGCGTCGCTCAGCGCCCAGGCGGCGGCCTTGGAAGCCGCGTAGGAGCCGAGGCCGGCCGGGTGGAACCAGGACAGGGCGGACAGGACGTTGAGTACGGCGCCGCCGCCGTTGCCCTCGATGACGGGGGCGAAGGCGCGGGTCGCGGCGAGCGGGCCGAAGAAGTTGGTCTCCATCTCCCGGCGCACCTGGGCCACGTCGCCTCCGACCAGCGTCGCGCCGGTCGAGATGCCCGCGTTGTTGATCAGCAGTGTCGCGTCGGACGCCACGCGGGCGGCCTCCCGTATCGACGCCTCGTCCGTGACGTCCAGCCGCAACGGGATGACACCCGGCACGTCGACCGTCTCGGGGCGGCGGGCCGCGCCGTACACCTTCGCGCCGCGCTCGACGAGCTGGGCGGCCAGGTGTCGCCCGAGCCCTCGGTTGGCGCCGGTGACAACCACGATTGTGTTCTTCAGTTCCATGCTCGCTCCTGTCCTCGCGGGCGCCGTCGGCCACCCGCAACGAATTAGATTACACACACAATCTAAGCATGGGTCTACGATAGATGCCAGTCGACATCCAAGTGGGAGATGGTCATGGGCCGCGTATCGCAGGCACAGGCGGAGGAAAATCGCAGGCGGGTGGTGGACACCGCGTCCCGCCTGTTCCGCGAGCAGGGCACGCAGGTCAGCGTCGTCGACCTGATGAAGGCGGCCGGCCTGACCCACGGCGCCTTCTACAAGCAGTTCGCCTCCAAGGAGGCGCTCGTCGACGAGGCGACCGCCCACGCCTTCGCCGAGCTCACCCAGCGCTACAGCGCCGGGCTCGAGCAGCACGACGGACAGCGCGAGGCCGCCCAGCAGGCGCTGATCGACACCTACCTCTCCGTCGAGCACCGCGACGCCCCGGCGGACGGCTGTCCGGTCGCCGCGCTCGCCACCGACATCGCGCGTGAGAGCGGGGGGAGCGACGCCCGTCGCGTCTACGCCGAGGGGGTGGCCGACTTCGCCGACTTCCTCGCCGGTGACGACCAGGACGGCATCGCCCGCCTCTGCACCCTGTTCGGCGCGCTGGTCCTGTCCCGGGCCACCAAGGACTTCCCGCTCTCCGAGGAGATCCTCGCCGCCGCGCGCGCAGCCCTGACGGAAGCAGACTGATCAGGGGCGTGGTGCGGGTGCACGTCGCAGGCAGGGGTCAGCCAGCCCTCAGGGGCCGACTCCTGCGGTCGTGTCGAGGCAGCGCAGCGCCGGCAACTTGGAGATTCCAAGGTCACACTCCGCATACCCGAGGCCGGGGGCCCGCGGTCGGAATGCCGACGCGTCGAAGTGATCTACGACTCTCGCGCAAATCAATGCCCAACAGGTAGTGTTCAAGAGCGTTGATGATCACCTCGGCACTGCTGTGGCCGGGTAAAGGTACTTGGGGTAGAGGTAGTTGTGGTGGTAACGGGCAAGATCCTGCGGTTTGATGACACGCGCGGTTACGGCTTCATCGCTCCCGACGACGGGGGTGAGGACGTCTTCATGCACGCGAACGACCTGCGTGACGACAAGTACCTCTTCCGAGCCGGTCTGCGGGTCGAGTTCGAGGTGGAGGACGGAGATCGCGGCCTGAAGGCCTGCAACGTCCATCTCCTCGAGAAGCCCGCCCAGCACACCGCACCCGCGAGGCCGATCAGCACGGTGGTGCGCGACGAGGACGACGAGAGCCTCTGTGATGTCCTGTCCCGTGCGGACTTTCTCCAGGAGTTGACAGAGGCCCTGATCCAGGGCGTACCCACCCTGACCGCCGCTCAGATCCAGCAGGCGCGGCGGTGCGTCCTGGAGCTGGTCCAGACGCACAACTGGGTGGAGCCGTAAAGAAATCAACAGAAGCGGGTCGCGTGTTCCAGCGCGGCTCGCTGTTCTGTCATGCATACCGGGGGAAGGCACGTTGGTGATGAGACCGCTGTCCATCGAGGGCACCTGGTTGTTCGAGCCTCAGCTGTTCGACGACACTCGGGGCACCTTCGCAGCGTGGTACCAAGGGGACGTTTTCCAGCAGGCCACCGGCCGCAGCATGCCGCTCGGCCAGGCCAATCTTTCGACCACCCGCCGCGGGGCCATTCGCGGCATCCACTTCGCCGATGTACCACCGGGCCAGGCGAAATACGTCACCTGCGCGAGCGGCACGGTGCGCGACGTGGTGGTCGACCTACGGGTCGGGTCGCCGACCTTCGGCCGCTGGGAGGCGGTGGACCTGGACGACCAGAGCCACCGGGCACTTTTCCTGGCCGAGGGCATCGGGCACGCCGTGCAAGGGCTCACCGAGGAAGCCACGATCGTCTACATGTGCTCCACCGGCTATGTCGCGGAACGCGAGCGCGCGATTCACCCGCTCGACCCGGATCTCGGTATCGAGTGGCTCCCTGGCATCGAGCCCATTCTCTCCGCCAAAGACACCGTTGCGCCCACCGTGGCTGAGGCCCAGGCGGCCGGGCTGCTGCCCGTTTACCAGCCCTGAATATCCCGGTCTGGCAGTACAGAGCAGGCAAACGCAGCGCAACGCATCTCAGCGAGGAGTACCGTGAAGGCGCTTGTCCTTTCCGGAGGTTCCGGAACTCGTCTACGCCCCATTACCCACACCTCCGCCAAGCAGTTGGTGCCGGTAGCCAACAAACCGATTCTCTACTACGTCCTCGAAGGAATAGCGGAGACCGGGATCAGCGAAGTCGGCATCATCGTAGGTGAGACCGCCGACGAGATCCGCGGGGCGGTGGGTGACGGCTCCCGGTTCGGCGTCGAGGTCACCTACATTCCGCAGGAAAAGCCACTCGGCCTCGCCCACGCCGTCCTGACGGCGCGTGAATGGCTCGGTGACGACGACTTCGCCATGTATCTCGGCGACAACTTCCTGCTCAGCGGCATCACCCAGCAGACCGAGCAGTTCCGGGCGACACGGCCCGACGCGCAGATCATGCTCACCCGGGTCCCCGACCCGACCGCATTCGGTGTCGCCGAAATGGACGCGGACGGCCGGGTGACCGGCCTGGAGGAAAAGCCGGATTTCCCCAAGAGCGATCTCGCGCTCGTCGGCGTCTATTTCTTCACCCCGGCGGTGCACGAGGCGATCGACAACATATGTCCTTCCGCGCGCGGCGAGTTGGAGATCACCGACGCGCTGCAGTGGCTCATCGACCAGGGGCGCCGAGTGGACTCCTCGATCGTCACCGGTTACTGGAAGGACACCGGGAACGCCACCGACATGCTGGAGGTGAATCGTTCCGTCCTGGATCGCCTCGAACACCGCGTCGAAGGTTCGGTGGACGAGCAGAGCGAGCTGGTCGGCAGGGTGGTCGTGGAGCCTGGGGCCTCGGTCGTGCGCTCGCGGATCGTCGGCCCGGCGATCATCGGCAACGGCGCCCGCGTCGAAGGCTCGTACGTGGGGCCCTATACCTCCGTGGCCGACGACTGCTCGGTCGTCGACAGCGAGATCGAGTACTCCATCATCCTGCCCGGCGCGACCATCGACGGCGTGGGCCGCATCGAGGCCTCGGTCATCGGCCGTGCCGCGGAAGTGACCCCCGCGCCGCGCACCCCGCAAGCCCACCGCCTCATACTCGGCGACCACAGCAAGGTCCAGATTCGCGCATGAAGATCCTCATCACCGGCGCCGCCGGGTTCATCGGCTCCCACCTGGCCCGGCTGGTCCTCGGCTCCGAGCGGCCGCTGGGCGACGATGTCCAGGTCACCGTCCTGGACAAGCTCACGTACGCGGGAAGCCTCGACAACCTCGCCCCGGTGCGCGAGGCCCCCGGCTACACCTTCGTCCACGGCGACATCGCCGACCCGGCGCTCGTGGACCGGCTCATGCCGGGGCA
This sequence comes from Streptomyces sp. NPDC031466, assembly GCF_055581265.1. Classification (NCBI taxonomy): domain Bacteria; kingdom Bacillati; phylum Actinomycetota; class Actinomycetes; order Kitasatosporales; family Streptomycetaceae; genus Streptomyces; species Streptomyces sp. NPDC031466. The sequence goes on along the minus strand of NZ_JBVIJT010000003.1, from coordinate 52,386 downwards.
CGACTCCGTCATCCACCTTGCGGCCGAGTCCCATGTGGACCGCTCCATCGACTCCGCCCAGGCCTTCGTGCACACCAACGTGGTGGGCACGGGCGTGCTGCTCGACGCCGCGCTGCGGCACGGGGTCTCCCGGTTCGTCCACGTGTCGACCGACGAGGTGTACGGATCTGTCGAGTTCGGCTCCGCGACCGAGGAGGACCGCCTCCAGCCCAGCTCGCCGTACTCGGCCACCAAGGCGTCGAGCGATCTGCTGGCCCTGTCCTACCACCGCACGCACGGGCTCGACGTCCGGGTGACGCGTTGCTCCAACAATTACGGTCCGTACCAGTTCCCCGAGAAGGTGATTCCCCTCTTCGTCACCAACCTTCTGCGGGGCCGCAGCGTCCCGCTGTACGGGGACGGTGAGAACGTGCGGGACTGGCTGCACGTGGACGACCACTGCCGCGGCCTGCTCGCGGTACTCACCGGGGGCCGGGCGGGCGAGATCTACAACATCGGCGGCGGTACGGAGCTGTCCAACAAGGAGCTCACCGCGCTGCTGCTGGACGCCTGCGGCGTGGGCTGGGAGCGCGTCGAGTGGGTCGAGGACCGCAAGGGGCACGACCAGCGGTACTCGGTCGACTGGAGCAAGATCCGCCGCGAGCTCGGCTACCGGCCGGCGCACGCCTTCACGGCCGGGCTCGCCGAGACGGTGGACTGGTACCGCGCGCGGCTCTGAGACATACGCACCGACGCCGGGTCCCCGCAGCGCGATCGCTGCGGGGACCCGGCGTTTGGCCGTGCGGGAGGATCAACGGGCGGCGGACGCGTCCCGCTCCCCCGACGCCTGGCCGTTCACGTACCCCTCGATCAGCTCGCAGGTGGTCTCGACGCCACGGTCGCCGACGATCCGCGGGCCGAGGGCCGCGGCGCGCTCAGCGATGCGCGGGTCGCTGAGCACGGTCGACACCGAATGGTCGAGCAGCTCCTGGGTGAGCTTGGTCAGCGGCACCGGCTGCGACGAGACGCCCATCTCCAGGAGCCTGGCCGCCCAGTACGGATGGTCGGCGAAGCACGGCAGCACCACGTTGGGCACTCCCGCCCGAAGCACCTCCGCCACCGTGCCGGGGCCGCCGTGGTGGATGACCGCGGCCGTACGCGGGAAGAGCCAGCTGTAGTCCATTTCGCCGGCACGGAACACGTCGTCCGGCATATCGCCCTCCGGGCCGTCCACCAGGACCATCCGGCGGCCCGCCTTGCGCACCGCCTTGAGCACCCGCTCGAAGGTCTCCTCGCCGTAGACGGGCCAGGTGCTGCCCAAGGTCAGCGCGACCGGCGGCTCCCCGCTCTCCAGGAAGTCCACCAGCTCCGCCGGGGGCTCCCACGGCCGGTCCCAGAACCAGTAGCCGGTCACATGGGCGCGGGCGGGCCAGTCGGACGGCGGCACGACCACGCTCGGGCTGGTCGCGTGGAACACCGGGTACTCGACGCCCAGCTTCTTCGCCGGCGAGCCACCACTCAGCGGGGGCAGCCCCCTGTTCTTGCGGAACTTGTTCACCGGTCCTCGGTTCATCGCCCAGTCGAGCTGCCCGGCGAGGGAATGGCTGAACCGGGCGTACGGGGCGCCCAGCGGCAGCTCGGGGAAGCCGAAGGCGGGGAACCGGCCGGTCGGCACGATCGGCCACCAGGCGACGGTGCCCCAGGGCACGCCCGGATCCGCGTAGCCCGCGCCCCGGGTGAGCATCGCGTTGACCATGAAGTCCGCGCCCTGCGTCGCCTCGTGCATCGCGTCGAGTGCCGCGACGACCTCGTCCTGGGTCGGCCGCGGGATCGCCCGGCTCGCCCTGACGATGGAGGGGCTCTTCCGCAGCGCCTTGATGACCCCGGGCATTTTGAAGTAGTTCCCGGTGCTCCCCGGGATCTCCCGGAAGTTCAACCCGGCGTGCTCGACCATCCCTTTGAAATCCGTGGTGGTGGCCAGGTCCACCTCGTGCCCACGGGCCCGGAGCCCGGTACCCAAAGCGAGGAATGGTTGTATGTCGCCTCGTGACCCAAAGGCGAGGAGTGCAACCTTCATGCCGTTCTCCGTAACTGGTGGCCATGCCCATTCGGGAGCTTTCAGCAGGCGCAGCTCCCCCGATTTACAAAACAAGATCATCCTCGTGGCAGCAAAGGCCCACGCACAAGCCGAGCTTGACCGGGCGCCGTGTGAAGTCAGTCACCCCGTACGGGAGTTCACCCGCCGATACGATGAGTGCACTCAGCATGTCTGCGCAGGCGCATTTGCCCGCACCCATTGCACAACGAAATTCCTACGAGGGGGAACTCACCGTGAATGGCACGTGGTTGGTCACTGGTTCGGGAGGACTGCTCGGCCAAGACGTTTTGACCGGCCTACGGGAGGCGGGGGAGACCGCGACGGGCTTGGACCATAAGGCCCTGGACATCACCGACGCACACGCGGTGCGCGATGTGATGGCGAAACACCGGCCCGCGATCGTCGTCAACTGCGCCGCGTTCGCCGCACCGGACAAGGCGGAGAGCGACGAAGAGGGCGCGCTGCGGATCAATGGCGAGGGCACCCGTATTCTGGCGACCGCCTGTGCGGAGTTCGAGGCGCGCCTCGTCCATGTTTCCACCGACTACGTTTTCGCCGGCGACGATTCCGGCGGCGTCGCGGTGCCCTTTGCGGAGGACGCCCCGACCCGCCCCATCAACGCCTACGGCCGCACCAAGGTCGCCGGGGAGCGTGCGGTGCTCGAATGCCTGCCTGAGACGGGTTACGTCTTCCGGACCGCCTGGCTGTTCGGCGCGGGCCGCACCAACTTCGTACGCACGATGATCCGGCTGGAGCGCGAAAGGGACCAGGTGGAGGTCGTCGCCGACCAGTACGGTCAGCCGACCTGGACCGTGGACGCCGCCGACCAGCTGATACGGCTGGGGCGCGCCGCGCTCGACGGGCGGGCCCCCGCGGGCGCCTACCACGGGAGCGCGGGTGGCCAGGCCAGCTGGTACGAGCTCGCCCGGGAGGTCTTCCGACTGCTCGGCGCCGATCCCGAGCGGGTGCGGCCGAGCACGGGGGCGGCGTTCGGCCGCCCGGCGCCGCGGCCCGCGTACAGCGTGCTGGGGCACGCGCGCTGGCAGGCCGTTGGCATCGAGCCGATCCGCCACTGGCAGGCGGGGCTCGAAGCGGCCTTCCCCTCGCTGGTGCGGGCCGAGGACGCGGCGCTGCCGGTCTGACATGCGCGATGATGCCGGGCGGGCTGGGGTTTCCAGCCCGCCCGGCACCCGCGCACCGGCGTCAGGCGCGCAGAACGCGGTCCAGGTGCGCCTCGATCTCGTCCGCGGCCCGGCCGGCGCCACCCGCCTCGCGGGTGACGCGCCGCATCTGCGCGACGTTCCGGCCGATCTCCGCGTCCCGCGTCACCTTCAGCACCGCTTCGCGCAGCCGCTCGGGAGTGACCTCATCACGCCCGATCCGTACGCCGAGGCCCAGCTCGGCGGTTCTGCGCGCGGTCATCTCCAGCTCCACGGCCTGCGGCACGGCCACCATCGGGACGCCGAAGTGGAGGGCCTCCATGGTGCTGCGCACACCCCCGTGCGTCACGAAGGCACTGGCGTACTCCAGCACGGCGAGCTGGGGTACGTGCTGATGCGCCTCGATGTTCGGCGGCAGCGGGCCGAGGTCGGCGGGGTCGACGTGCCGGCCCACCGCCAGCACGACGTGCCATGGCTGCTCCGCGAACGCCTCGACGCACATCCGGTAGAACTCGGGGCGCTCGTTGAACAGCGTGCCCAGCGCGACGAGCAGCACCGGGGCACCACTCTCCGGCGGCGTCCACGCGCCCTGGGTGCTCGGGTCGGCGAGGCTCGCCCCGACGAACGCGTACCGCTCGTCGAACGTCTCCGCCGCGGGCTGGTAGTCCTTCGGCAGGAACACCAGGTTGAGGTCCTCGACCACACCGAAGAAGTCCGCGGGCGTGGCCTCCCCCATCCCGTACGAGGCCCGGAACTCGGCCAGTTTCGTGCCGAACTCGATCAGCGCGGGGTGCTGCGGGTCGAGGGTCGGGAATTCGGCCGCCAGCTGCTGGGCGACCGAGAAGTGCTCGTTCGACGCGAACAGCGGGATGAACTGGACGGTCGGCCGCTGCCACTTGTGGGCGAGCGCACGCGCCGCGGAGTGCATCAGCGTGTCATAGACCACCACGTCCGGCAGGTCACCGTCGTAGGCGGGCTCGGCGCCGGTCGCCGCCGCGACGTTCTCGACCAGGTACTTCAGGGGTCCCCCGGCCATCTCGTCGGCGGAGACCTGCGAGGGCGCGCTCCGGCCCGCGGGCCAGGTGGACTCGTACCGCACCACCTCCACGCCGGTGGCCGCCACCGCCGCGGAGAACTCCTCGGTCGTGACGTAGGTGACCCGGTGCCCCCTCCTCGCCAGGTCGGCGAGCACGGCCAGCGTGGGATTGACATGCCCCCAGAAGGGCGCACCAAAGAATGCGATGTGACGCTTCAACGCTTCAACTCCATGATCCATTCTTCGACGGCTCGCCCGGTCGAATCGGTGTGCTCCTCCATGAGGGAGAAGTGATTTCCCGGCACCGCCTTGACCGTGTGGCCCAGCTTCCAGGTGATGTGCAGACCCTCGTCATCGCCGAGAGTCCCACCGGCGGTGGGCAGTTGCTCCGTGGCCCTTACCAGCAGGGTGGGCGTCTCGATCACTTCAGGACGCCAGTCCTCGAGAATGCGGTGGTACCCGCCCATGGCCGTCAGGCGAGTCGCATTCATGATGTCCCCACCGAGCTTTTCCTCACGGTCGAAGACCACACCGAGCATGGCCGTGCTGGCCTGCTCGCTCACCTCGTCGCCCGGCCACGGCGTGTCCAGGAGCGCGAGCCCCGCAGGACACCGCTCCCCCAGCCTCTCCAGGCGCGTGGTGACGGCATGCGCGATCTGCCCGCCCGCGGAATGCCCGACGAGCACGTACGGATCGTCTCCCGCCTCGCGCAGTACAGCCTCCGCGAGCAGTGCGGCGAGTACCTCCATGCTCTCCGGGAGGAAATCGCCCCGCATGTATCCCGGCAGCGGCAGCACGGAGACGTCGCGGTGACCGTGGAAATGCCTGGCGAAACGCGAGTACTGCTGCGGACCGGCCGTCGCGACCACGGCGGGGAAACAGAACAGCCGCGTCGCGGCGTCACCCGCGGACAGCCGCACCGCGTCGGGAACGTGTTCGGCCACAGAGGCACTGCCGAAGGTCGGACGGAAACGCGAAGCCGCCACGATCAGGTCGTTGCCCACGGAATTCCGTCCAGTGGCGAAGGCCTGCCTGAAGAGCGCCACAATGCCGTCCTGCGCCTCCACGTCGAAGGCGGCTCCAGCACCGTGCGGCTCGGCTTCGGACCGCCGTTCACCGGCCCCGGCCAGTTCCCGGCGCAGATAGGCGACCACCGCGGTGGGCGTGCTGAAGTCGAACAAGAAGGCGTTCGGCAGGCTCAGCCCCACCGCCGCGCTCAGCCGGTTGCGCAGCTCGACGGCGGTCAACGAGTTGAGGCCCCGCTCGAAGAAGCCGTGGTGGAGCTCGATCTCGTCCGGCGAGTCGTGCCCGAGGACCGTCGCCGCCTCAGCACGGACGAGTGCGAGCAGCGCGGCCTCCTGTTCCTCGTCCGGCAGACCCGCGAGGCGCTGCGCCGGCGAGAGCCCACCGGCCATCTGCTCGACCTCAACGGTACGACGGGCCGGAGTGCGTACGGCGGGCGCGCCCTGGGCACCGGACGGCACGGGCTCACGCGCCCCCGCGAGCTCGGCGATGGCCTCCAGCGCCTGGGTTTCCAGCCGGACCAGCGTCAAGGAGTCCACCGATGCCACCGGCGCACCAGTGGCATCGGCCATCTGGACGGTGAACGTGTCGGGCTCGCTTCCGCTGATCCGCACCCGCAGCGTGGACGCACCGACCGCGTGCAGTGCCACGCCTCGCCAGGTCGCGGGCAGCCATACGGCCTGCTCCCGTCCGTCGGCGTCCTCACCTGCGCCGGAAGCCACTCGCAACGCGTGCACAGCGGAGTCGAGCAGGGCCGGGTGGATGCCGAACCGACCGGCATCGACCTCCTGGTCCTCGGGCAGGGCGACCTCCGCAAGGATGTCCTCGCCGTGCCGCCAGGCCGTACGCAGCCCCGCGAAAGCCGGGACGTAGCCGACGCCTGCGGAGTTGTGGCCGACGCCTGCGGAGCTGAGGTCGACACCTGCGGAGCTGAGGGCCCCGTACAGATCATCCGGCTCCAGCTCGACCGCGCCCGCCGGCGGCCACACTCCGAGCTCCCAGCCCGGCTGCGGCGTACGCTCGGCAAGCGTGCCCTCGGCGTGCCGCGTCCACCCTTGCTCAGCAGCCGCGCCCTCCGGCCGCGCATGGATGTTCAGCGCGCGACGGCCGTCCGCGTCCGGCTCGGCGACGGTCAGCCGGAGCTGAACACCACCGCGCTGCGGCAGGACCAACGGGGTATGGAGCGTCAGCCGCTCCACCACCTCGTAGCCGACCTGGTCCGCCGCGCGGATCGCCAGCTCCACGAACGCCGAGCCCGGCAGCACCGCCGCGCCGCGCACCGTGTGATCGGCCAGCCAGCGGTGCGTCCGCACCGACAGCCGTCCGGTGAACAGGAACCCTTCGGAGTCCGGCAGCTCCACGGCCGCGCCCAGCAATGGATGCTCCGCCGAGCCCAGCCCCAGCGCGGAAGCCGCCCCCGTACCTGAGGCCAGCACGTCCGGGGTGTCGAGCCAGTAGCGGCGGCGCTGGAAGGCGTACGTCGGCAGATCGACGCGCGACGCGCCCGTGCCGGCGAACACCTCGGCCCAGTCCATGGCCACGCCCTGGGTCCAGGCCCGGCCGAGACCCGAGAACAGCGCCTGTGTTTCGGAGCGGTCGGAGCGCAGGGCGGGTACGAACACCGCGTCGGTGACGATGTCGGCACCCATGGCGCTCAGCACGCCGTCGGGGCCCAGTTCGAGGAACGTCGAGATGCCCTGCTCGGCAAGGACGGTCACGCCATCCGCGAAGCGCACAGCCTGACGGACATGGCGGACCCAGTACTCGGCCGAGCCCAGCTCGTCGTTCGTGGCCAGCTTCCCGGTCACGTTGGAGACGACGGGGATACGGGGCGCCGCATAGGCCAGGCTTTCGGCGACGGTACGGAAGTCGTCCAGCATCGGGGCCATACGCGGCGAGTGGAACGCATGCGAGACGTCGAGGCGCTTGGTCTTACGGCCCTGGCCGCGCAGCACCTCCGCGACGGCGAGAGCGGCGTCCTCGTCACCGGAGACGACCACAGCAGTCGGCCCGTTGACCGCGGCGATGCCGATCCGGTCCCCATACTCGGCGAGGAGAGGCGTGACCTCCTCTTCAGTGGCCTGGAGGGCGATCATCGCCCCGCCGGCGGGCAGTGCCTGCATCAGCCGGCCACGAGCCGCCACCAGCCGCACCGCGTCCTCCAATGAGAACACCCCGGCCACATGAGCCGCCGCGACCTCACCGATGGAATGCCCACCCACGAACTCGGGCACCACACCCCAGGACTCGACCAGCCGGAACAGCGCCACCTCAACCGCGAACAAACCGGCCTGCGTGAACACCGTCTGCCCCAGCAGACCCCCATCCCCGAACACCACCTCACGAACCGACCGCCCCACATGCCCGGCCAGCTCCTGATCCAGCAACCCGCACACCTGGTCAAACGCTTCCGCGAACACCGGATACAGGCCGTACAACTCACGGCCCATCCCCACCCGCTGACTGCCCTGACCCGAGAACAACACCGCCAACCGACCAGAACCCACACCCTGACCGACGACAACGCCAGGAGCCGACTCACCCCGCGCCAACGCGCCCAGCCCGACGCGCAGAGCATCCCGACCGTCACCGATCACCACAGCCCGGTGCTCGAAAGCAGAGCGCGCCGACGCCAGAGACCAGCCCACATCCACCGGCGACAACTCACCATGCGCCTCGACGTGGGACAGCAGACGCTCCGCCTGACCCCGCAGCGCCTGGGCACCACGCCCCGACACCACCCACGGCACCACCGGAAGCGTCACCGCTGGCCCCGCGGGCTCCTCGGCCACCACCGGCGCCTGCTCCAAGATGACGTGCGCGTTCGTACCGCTCACACCGAACGAGGAGACACCGGCGCGACGCGGCCGGTCACTCTCCGGCCAGGCCCGCTGCTCGGTCAGCAGCTCAACCGCACCCGCCGACCAGTCCACTTGCCGCGACGGCTCATCGACGTGCAGGGTCTGCGGAAGCTCGCCGTGCCGCATGGCGAGCACCATCTTGATCACACCGGCGACGCCCGCGGCGGCCTGGGTGTGGCCAATGTTCGACTTCAACGAACCCAGCCACAGCGGCCGGTCCTCCGGCCGGTCCTGACCGTACGTCGCCAGCAGCGCCTGCGCCTCGATCGGGTCACCCAACGTCGTACCCGTACCGTGCGCCTCCACCGCGTCCACATCGGCGGCCGAGAGCCGGGCATTCGCGAGCGCCTGGCGGATCACCCGCTGCTGCGACGGACCGTTCGGCGCCGTCAACCCATTCGACGCACCATCCTGATTCACCGCAGAACCACGCACCACCGCCAGCACCGGGTGGCCGTTGCGGCGGGCATCCGACAGCCGCTCCAGCAGCAGCATGCCCGCGCCCTCGCCCCAGCCCGTACCGTCCGCATCCGCGGAGAAGGCCTTCACGCGGCCATCCGCGGCGAGGCCGCGCTGACGGCTGAACTCCACGAATCCCGCAGGCGTCGACATCACCGTCACACCACCGGCCAGCGCCAGCGTGCATTCGCCCTGGCGCAGCGCCTGAGCGGCCAGGTGCAGGGTCACCAGCGACGCCGAGCACGCCGTGTCGACCGTGACCGCGGGGCCCTCCAGGCCGAAGGTGTACGAGAGCCGCCCGGAGACCACGCTGGCCGCGCTGCCCGTGCCGAGGTAGCCCTCAAGGCCCTCCGGCGCGTGCTGCAACAGGGCGATGTAGTCCTGGCCGTTCGTACCGGCGAAGACGCCTGTACGGGTACCTCGCAGGGACTGCGGGTCGATACCGGCCCGCTCGAAGACCTCCCACGAGGTCTCCAGCAGCAGCCGCTGCTGCGGATCCATGGCCAGGGCCTCACGCGGCGAGATCCCGAAGAACCCGGGGTCGAACTCGGCGGCCTCGTGCAGGAAACCGCCTGAGCGGGTGTAGCTCTTGCCCCGCTGGTCCGGGTCCGGGTCGTACAGGCCCTCGACGTCCCAACCTCGATCGTCCGGGAAGTCGGAGACCGCGTCAGCGCCCGATGTCAGCAGGTCCCACAGCGCTTCGGGCGTCTCGACGCCGCCGGGGAAGCGGCAGCTCATGGCCACGATGACGATGGGGTCCTCGTCCGCAGGCGCTGCCACGGACCCGGCGGTTTCCGTGTCGTCCTCGGTGCCGATGAGCTCGTTACGGAGGAACTGGGCGAGCGCCGTGGGCGTGGGGTAGTCGAAGACCAGCGTGGCGGGCAGCGTCAAACTGGAGGCGGCCTGCAGCCAGTTGCGCAGCTCGACGGCGGTCAGCGAGTCGAAGCCCAGTTCCTTGAAGGCCTTGCCCGGCACGATCGCATCGGTGTCGGCGTGCCCGAGCACGGTCGCCACCTGCGTGCGCACCAGCTCAAGCAGCGTACGGTCCTGCTCGGCCAAAGAAAGGCCGAGCAGCTGGTCGCGCAGTGCGGACGTTGCGCCGGTCTCCGTCGCCTTGCCGGTCGTGCTCGCTGCTTCCAGGGCCTCGCGGGCTTCGAGGATGTCGCCGATCAGCGGGGCTGGACGGACTGCCGTGAACGCCGGCGCGAACCGCTCCCAGTCCACATCGGCGACCGCTACGCAGCGGTCCTGGCGCTTCAGTACCTGGTCCAGCACCGCGATCGCGTCGTCGGGCGCCATCGACGCGATACCGCCGCGCCGCATGCGCTCCTCGGTCACCCCGTCGGTCGCCATACCTCCGTCGGCCCAGGGTCCCCAGGCCACGGACGTGCCCGGCAGCCCCAGCGCACGACGTTGCTCCACCAACGCGTCGAGGAACACGTTCGCAGCCGCGTAGTTGCCCTGACCCGCCCCACCAACAGCCCCGGCAAGGGACGAGAACAGCACAAACGCCGAGAGATCAAGGTCCTTGGTCAACTCGTGCAGATGCAGCGCGGCATCAGCCTTGGCGCGCAGGACGCTCGCGAACCGCTCGGGGGTCAAGGACTCGATGACTCCGTCGTCCAGCACACCGGCGGCGTGGATCACGGTCGTCAGCGGATACGCGGCGGGGATCGAGGCCAGCAGTTGCCCGAGCGCGGCCCGGTCGGCCACATCACAAGCGGCCACCGTCACCCCCACACCCAGCGCCTCCAGCTCACCGACCAGCTCACAGGCGCCGGGGGCTTCCAGACCACGGCGACTGGTCAGTACGAGGTGCTCGACACCACTACGGGCCAGCCAACGGGCGACATGCCCGCCCAGCGCACCCGTACCACCGGTGATCAGGGCCGTGCCCCTGGTCCGCCACTCCTGGCCAACACCGCGGCCACCAGCCCGCACCAAACGACGACCAAAGACACCAGCCGAGCGGACCGCGACCTGATCCTCACCACCAACGCCCGCCAGCACGCCCGCCAGCCGGCCCACCGCACGCTCGTCGAGCGTCTCGGGGAGATCCACCAGACCGCCCCAACGCTCCGGGTGTTCCAGACCCACCACCCGGCCAAGCCCCCACACCTGCGCCTGCACCGCACTCACCAGCGACTCAGACTCACCCACCGAGACCGCACCACGCGTCACCGCCCACAGCGGCGCCTCCACCCCCACATCCCCCAACGCCTGCACCAACACCAACGTGCCCGCCAACCCCACAGGGACACCGTCACGCACAGCCTCATCCAACGCCACCAGCGACAACACACCACCCACAGAAGCCCGGTTGGTGACCACCTCGGATATGGACTGCGCGAGCCGCGTCCGGTCTGCGGCAGGCTCCACCATCAGACGCAATACCTCGGCACCCCGGCCCTCCAGCCCGCGCACCGTCTCCTCAACCCACGGCTCACCGGCCACACCCGCGGGAACCGCCAGCAGCCATGTCCCCGACAGCACCGCCGACGACTCAACCGGCACCGGCTTCCAACCGATGCGATAACGCCAGCCATCCAGCCGAGACCGCTCCTGCCGCTGCCGCCGCCACGACGACAGCGCCGGCAACACCGCACGCAACGACTCATCACCAGAAACATCCAGCGTCGAAGCAAGCGACTCCAAATCCTCCCGCTCCACCGCCTCCCAGAACCGCGCCTCCACCTCATCCACACCAACCACCCCAGCCGACACCGGAGCCTCCAACCAGAACCGCTCACGCTGGAAGGCATACGTCGGCAAATCCACCCGCGACGCACCCGTACCAGCGAAGAACGCAGCCCAGTCCACGGCCACGCCGTAGGTCCAGGCCCGGCCGAGGCCCAACAGCAGCATCTGGGCTTCGTCCCTACCCGAGCGCAGCACCGGCACGAAAACCCCATCGGTGACGGATTCCGCGCCCATGGCGCTCAGCACGCCATCAGGACCGAGCTCGAGGAACACGGACACGCCCTGCCCAGCGAGGGTGGCAGCCCCATCCGCGAAGCGGACTGCTTCCCTGACATGCCGGACCCAGTACTCGACCGAACCCAGCTCGTCGTTCGTGGCCAGCTTCCCGGTCACATTCGAGACGACCGGAATACGCGGCGCCGCGTAGGTCAAGGACTCGGCAACCGCACGGAAGTCATCCAGCATCGCGTCCATACGCGGCGAATGGAACGCATGCGAGACCTCAAGACGCTTCGTCTTACGACCCTGACCGCGCAGCGTCTCCGCGACAGCAAGAGCGGCGTCCTCATCACCGGAGACAACCACCGAACTGGGCCCATTGATCGCCGCGATACCGATCCGGTCCCCGTACTCGGCGAGGAGAGGCGTGACCTCGGCTTCGGTGGCCTGCACGGCGATCATCGCCCCGCCGGCGGGCAGTGCCTGCATCAGCCGGCCACGAGCCGCCACCAGCCGAACCGCATCCTCCAGCGAGAACACCCCGGCCACATGAGCCGCCGCGACCTCACCGATGGAATGCCCACCCACAAAGTCGGGTGCAACACCCCAGGACTCGACCAGCCGGAACAGCGCCACCTCAACCGCGAACAAACCGGCCTGCGTGAACACCGTCTGACCCAACAGACCCCCATCCCCGAACACCACCTCACGAACCGACCGCCCCACATGCCCGGCCAGCTCCTGATCCAGCAACCCGCACACCTGGTCAAAAGCTTCCGCGAACACCGGATACAGGCCGTACAACTCACGGCCCATCCCCACCCGCTGACTGCCCTGACCCGAGAACAACACCGCCAACCGACCAGAACCCACACCCTGACCGACGACAACGCCAGAAGCCGACTCACCCCGCGCCAACGCACCCAACCCAGCCAGCAGAGCATCACGATCACCGACCACCACAGCCCGCTGCTCGAAAGCAGAGCGCGCCGACGCCAAAGACCACCCCACATCCACCGGCGACAACCCAGCATCGCCCTCAACACGCGACAACAGCCGGGCCGCCTGACCCCGCAACGCACCCACACCACGCCCCGACACCACCCACGGCACCACCGCGGGTATCACCGATGCCTCCACCGGCTCATGCGGCTCCGACTCGACCTCAGGCGCCTGCTCAATGATCACGTGCGCGTTCGTCCCGCTCACACCGAACGCCGACACACCCGCCCGCCGCGGCTGGTCACTGTCCGGCCACTCCCGCTGCTCGGTCAGCAGCTCGACCGCGCCCGCCGACCAGTCCACCTTCGCCGACGGCTCATCCACATGCAGGGTCTGCGGAAGCTCACCGTGCCGCATCGCCAACACCATCTTGATCACACCGGCGACGCCCGCGGCGGCCTGGGTGTGACCGATGTTCGACTTCAACGAACCCAACCACAACGGCCGCCCCTCCGGCCGATCCTGACCGTACGTCGCCAACAACGCCTGCGCCTCGATCGGGTCACCCAACGTCGTACCCGTACCATGCGCCTCCACCGCGTCCACATCGGCGGCCGTCAGCCGCGCATTCGCGAGCGCCTGGCGGATCACCCGCTGCTGCGACGGACCATTCGGCGCCGTCAACCCATTCGACGCACCATCCTGATTCACCGCAGAACCACGCACCACCGCCAGCACCGGGTGGCCGTTGCGGCGAGCATCCGACAGCCGCTCCAACAGCAGCATCCCCGCGCCCTCGCCCCACCCCGTACCGTCCGCAGCATTCGCGAATGCCTTGCAGCGGCCGTCCGTCGCAAGCCCCCGCTGACGGCTGAACTCCACGAAGGCCACGGGGGTGGACATCACGGTCACCCCGCCTGCCAGAGCAAGCGAGCACTCACCCTGCCGCAGCGCCTGAGCGGCCAGGTGCAGCGTCACCAGCGACGCCGAGCACGCCGTGTCAACCGTGACCGCGGGGCCCTCAAGGCCAAGGAAGTAGGAGAGCCGCCCAGACACGACACTGGCCGCGCTGCCCGTGCCCAAGTACCCCTCAAGCCCCTCGGGCGCGTGCTGGAAAAGGGCCGCGTAATCCTGGCCGTTCGTACCGGCGAAGACACCGGTGCGGCTGCCCTTCAGTGAAGCCGGGTCGATGCCCGCGTTCTCGAACGCCTCCCACGAGGTCTCCAGCAGCAGTCGCTGCTGCGGATCCATCGCGAGCGCCTCGCGCGGCGAGATCCCGAAGAACCCGGGGTCGAACCCGGCAGCCTCGTGGAGAAAACCGCCTTCTCGCACGTACGAGGTTCCCGAGCGCTCCCGGTCCGGATCGTAGAGGCCCTCCACGTCCCAACCCCGGTCCATCGGAAATTCCGAAACCGCGTCGGTCCCCGAGACGAGCAGCTCCCAGAACTGCTCCGGCGAACTCACTCCCCCCGGGAAACGACAGCTCATTCCGACGATCGCGATCGGCTCCCGCGCAGCCGCCGCGATCTGCCGGTTCTGTTGCCGCAGCCGTTCGTTCTCCTTGAGAGACGTACGCAGCGCTTCGAGAATCTTCTCAGGAGACGTGTTCATTGCCAGCTCCACATGTCAGGCACTTCAGGAATCAGTACTGTCAAACGCCATGCGAAGCAGGCTTTCAGCGTCCATGGAATCGATGGAGTCGATGGTCTCCTCATTGCCTTCGTCCACAGCCACGCCAACCTCTTCGTGGAAATCGGCCAATTGCAGCAAGACTTCCATCAATCCTGCGTCCCGAAGCTTAACCAGGGGTATCGACGCCAATGCTTCCCGAATGCGGACCTCCTGAGGCCGCAATTCGGCCTCGTCGCCCCCCGCGGGGAAGAGCTGGTCCCGAAGGGCGTCCACGAGGGCCGTGGGGGTGGGGTAGTCGAAGACCAACGTGGCGGGCAGGGTCAGGCTGGTCGCCGCCTGGAGACGGTTGCGGAGCTCGACGGCGGTCAGCGAGTCGAAGCCGAGCTCCTTGAACGCCCGACCGGCAGCAACCGCGTCAGTGCCGGCGTGCCCCAGCACCGCGGCGACCTGCGTACGTACCAGTTCGAGCAGCGCCCTGTCCCGTTCGGCCGGGCTGAGGTCGGCCAGCTTCTCGCGGAGCGCGGCAGCGGTGTCCGCCTCCATGCCCGGCGTGTCGCGGACTGCCGCTTCCAGGATCTTGCGGACCTCGGGGATGTCGCTGATCAGCGGTGCCGTACGCACTGCCGTGAACGCCGGCGCGAACCGTTCCCAGTCCACGTCCGCCACCGCGACACCGCCCTCGTTACGGTCGAGCACCCCGCCCAACACGGCGATCGCGTCGTCCGGAGCCATCGACGCGAGTCCGCCGCGCTGCATCCGTACTTCGCCCATACCGTCCACGGCCATACCGCCGTCGGCCCAGGGTCCCCAGGCCACGGACGTGCCCGGCAGCCCCAGCACACGACGCTGCTCCACCAACGCGTCGAGGAACACGTTCGCAGCCGCGTAGTTGCCCTGACCCGCCCCACCAACAGCCCCGGCAAGGGACGAGAACAGCACAAACGCCGAGAGATCAAGGTCCTTGGTCAACTCGTGCAGATGCAGCGCGGCATCGGCCTTGGCGCGCAGGACGCTCACGAACCGCTCGGGGGTCAAGGACTCGATGACACCGTCGTCCAGCACACCGGCGGCGTGGATCACCGTCGTCAACGGATACTCCGCAGGCACCGAAGCCAACAGCTCAGCCACTGCAACCCGGTCAGAGACATCGCACGCGGCGATCGTCACCTTCACTCCAAGCCCCAGCAACTCCGACTCCAGCTCCTTCGCACCCGGAGCATCAGGGCCACGGCGACTGGTCAGTACGAGATGCTCGACACCACGCGACACCAGCCAGCGGGCGACATGCCCGCCCAGCGCACCCGTACCACCGGTGATCAGGGCCGTGCCACTAGCCCGCCACTCCTGGCCAACACCACGGCCACCAGCCCGCACCAGACGACGACCGAAAACACCGGCCGAGCGGACCGCGACCTGATCCTCACCACCGGCACCGGCACCGGCCAGCACACCGGCCAGACGGTCCGCGACACGCTCGTCGAGCGTCTCGGGGAGATCCACCAGACCGCCCCAACGCTCCGGATGCTCCAGACCCACCACCCGGCCAAGCCCCCACACCTGCGCCTGCACCACACTCACCAGCGACTCAGACTCACCCACCGAAACCGCACCACGCGTCACCGCCCACAGCGGCGCCTCCACCCCCACATCCCCCAACGCCTGCACCAACACCAACGTGCCCGCCAACCCCACAGGGACACCCTCACGCACAGCCTCATCCAACGCCACCAGCGACAACACACCACTCACGGCCCCGCCGGCCGCCTCGGATATGGCCTGCGCCAGACGCGAACGATCACCATCCATCTCCACGACCAGACGTCGAACCTCGGCGCCCCGGCTCTCCAGCCCGCGCGCCGTCTGCTCAACCCACGGCTCACCGGCCACACCCGCGGGAACCGCCAGCAGCCATGTCCCCGACAGCACCGCCGACGACTCAACCGGCACCGGCTTCCAACCGATGCGATAACGCCAGCCATCCAACCGAGACCGCTCCTGCCGCTGCCGCCGCCACGACGACAACGCAGGCAACACCGCACGCAACGACTCATCACCAGAAACATCCAGCGTCGAAGCAAGCGACTCCAAATCCCCCCGCTCCACCGCCTCCCAGAACCGCGCCTCCACCTCATCGACTGACCCCCCAGCCGACGCCGGAGCCTCCAACCAGAACCGCTCACGCTGGAAGGCATACGTCGGCAAGTCGACACGAGACGCGCCAGCGCCCTCGAAGACCCGAGCCCACTCCACGGCCATGCCCTGCACCCAGACCTGCGCCAAGCCCGACAACAGGCTCTCGGCTTCGGACCGACCGGACCGCAACACCGGCACGAAAACCCCATCGGTGACGGATTCCGCGCCCATGGCGCTCAGCACACCATCAGGACCCAATTCGAGGAACGTCGAAATGCCCTGCTCGGCGAGCGCGGCCACGCCATCACCGAAACGCACAGCCTGACGGACATGCCGCACCCAATACTCAGCCGAACCCAGCTCGCCAGAAGCAAGCTTCCCGGTCACATTCGAGACGACCGGAATACGCGGCGCCGCGTAGGTCAAGGACTCGGCAACCGCACGGAAGTCGTCCAGCATCGCGTCCATACGCGGCGAATGGAACGCATGCGAGACATCAAGACGCTTGGTCTTACGACCCTGGCCGCGCAGCACCTCCGCAACAGCAAGGGCAGCGTCCTCGTCACCGGAGACAACCACCGAACTGGGCCCATTGACCGCGGCGATGCCGATCCGGTCCCCATACTCGGCGAGGAGAGGCGCGACTTCATCTTCGGTGGCCTGCACGGCGATCATCGCCCCGCCGGCGGGCAGTGCCTGCATCAACCGGCCACGAGCCGCCACCAGTCGAACCGCGTCCTCCAACGAGAACACCCCGGCCACATGAGCCGCCGTTATCTCACCGATGGAATGCCCACCTACGAACTCGGGCACCACACCCCAGGATTCGACCAGCCGGAACAGTGCCACCTCGACCGCGAACAAACCGGCCTGCGTGAACACCGTCTGACCCAGCAGACCCCCATCCCCGAACACCACCTCACGAAGCGACCGCTCCACATGCCCGGCCAGCTCCAGGTCCAGCAGCCCGCACACCTGGTCAAAAGCTTCCGCGAACACCGGATACAGGCCGTACAACTCACGACCCATCCCCACCCGCTGACTGCCCTGACCCGAGAACAACACCGCCAACCGACCAGAACCCACACCCTGACCGACGACAACGCCAGGAGCCGACTCACCCCGCGCCAACGCACCCAACCCGACCCGCAGAGCATCCCGATCACCGACCACCACAGCCCGCTGCTCGAAAGCAGAGCGCGCCGACGCCAACGACCAGCCCACATCCACCGGCGACAACCCAGCATCGCCCTCAACACGCGACAACAGCCGGGCCGCCTGACCCCGCAACGCACCCACACCACGCCCCGACACCACCCACGGCACCACCGGAAGCGTCACCGACGGCCCCTCGGGCTCGTCCGACTCCAGCGCGCTCGCAGGCGCCTGCTCGATGATGACGTGCGCGTTCGTGCCGCTCACGCCGAACGACGACACACCCGCCCGCCGCGGCCGGTCACTCTCCGGCCACTCCCGCTGCTCGGTCAGCAGCTCAACCGCACCCGCCGACCAGTCCACCTGTTGTGAAGGCTCATCCACATGCAGCGTCCGCGGCAACACCCCATGCCGCATCGCCAACACCATCTTCATCACACCCGCCACACCCGCAGCAGCCTGCGCATGACCGATGTTCGACTTCAACGAACCCAACCACAACGGCCGCCCCACCGGCCGATCCTGACCGTACGTCGCCAACAACGCCTGCGCCTCGATCGGGTCACCCAACGTCGTACCCGTACCATGCGCCTCCACCGCATCCACATCGGCCGACGACAGACCAGCACTGGCCAACGCCTGGCGGATCACCCGCTGCTGGGCCGGGCCGTTCGGGGCGGTCAGGCCGCTGCTCGCGCCGTCCTGGTTGACCGCGCTGCCCCGGATGACCGCGAGCACCGGGTGCCCATGGCGGCGGGCGTCAGAGAGCCGCTCGAGCAGCAACATGCCCGCGCCCTCGGCCCAGCCGGCGCCGTCGGCCGCGTCGGAGAAGGACTTGCAGCGACCGTCCGCGGCAAGGCCACGCTGGCGACTGAACTCCACGAACGCCATCGGGGACGACATCACCGTGACACCGCCGGCCAGTGCGAGGGCGCACTCTCCACGGCGCAGGGCGTGCGCCGCCAGGTGCAGCGCCACCAGCGAGGACGAACACGCCGTGTCGACCGTGACCGCCGGGCCCTCGAGACCCAGGGTGTAGGCGATACGGCCGGAGGCGACGCTGCCCGCGCTGCCGTTGCCCAGGTAACCCTCGAAGCCTTCTGGGGCGGCCTGCAGCCGGGACACGTAGTCGCTGTACATCACGCCGGCGAAGACGCCCGCCTTTGAACCACGTACGGAGGATGGGGCGATGCCTGCGTGTTCGAACGCCTCCCACGAGGTCTCCAGCAGCAGGCGTTGCTGCGGATCCATCGCGAGCGCCTCGCGTGGCGAGATCCCGAAGAACCCGGGGTCGAACTCGGCGGCGTCGTACAGGAAGCCGCCCTCACGCACGTAACTCTTGCCCTGCCGGTCCGGGTCCGGGTCGTAGAGGTTCTCGACGTCCCAGCCGCGGTCCATCGGAAAGTCGGAAACGGCGTCGGTGCCGGCGGCCACCAGGTCCCAGAGTTCCTCGGGCGAGCCCACGCCTCCCGGATAGCGGCAGCCCATGCCCACGATCGCGATGGGCTCGGACTCCTTGGCTTCCATTTCCTCCAGCCGCCGACGGGTCTGGCGGAGGTCGGTGGTCGCCAATTTGAGATAGGTGCGAAGCTTCTCCTCGCTGGCCATCCGGGATCAGCTCCTCACGGTAACGGCGAATACGGCGGTGTGCACGGTCACGCTCATGTGGTTCAGGACTTCCTCAGCTCGTTCTCGAGAGCGCTGAACAGCTCTTCATCTGTCGCCTCGTCGAAATCGCCGTCTTCATCGAGATCGCTCGTCGTTCCCTCGGTGTCGCCCAGCTTCGCCAGGAGGGCCTTCATACGGACCATGACTTCGACTCGCTTGTCGTCGTCGGCGGCGACGGCGGAGAGCACCGACTCCAGCCGGTCGAATTCCTCGACCAGCGAGGTCCCGGTCTCGACTCCGTCCAGACGGATTTCGGTGCGCAGCAGTCCGGCGAGCGCGGTGGGCGTCGGGTAGTCGAAGACCAGGGTCGCGGGCAGTCGCAGCCCGGTGGCGGCGTTCAGGCGGTTGCGGAGCTCGACCGCGGTCAGCGAGTCGAATCCGACCTCGAGGAAGCCCCGCCCGGGTTCCACCGCGTCGTGTGTGGCGAATCCGAGCACAGCCGCGGCCTGCGCGCGCACCAGGTCCAGCAGTGCGCGTTCCCGTTCGGCGTCGGAGAGGCCCGCGAGCCGCTGCTTGAGCATGGAGTCATCGGCCGCCGATCCCGCTTCCGCCGTGCGCCGCGCAGGTACGCGGATCAGACCGCGCATCATCACGGGGACGGCGTCGGCGGTGACCGGGCGCCGCAGCGCGGCGGCTTCGAGCTGCATGGGCAGCAGCAGTGCCTCGTCGATGCCCTGGGCCGTGTCGAAGAGTTCCAGGCCCTTCTCGGTGCGCAGCGGGGTCATGCCGCCGCGCGCCATGCGCTGGATGTCGGCGTCGGTGAGGTCGCCGGTCATACCGCTGCTCTGCGCCCAGAAGCCCCAACCGAGCGAGACGGCGGGCAGGCCCTGAGCCCTGCGGTGGTGCGCGAGGGCGTCGCCGAACACGTTCGCCGCGGCGTAGTTTCCCTGCCCGGGACTGCCGAAGGTGGCGGCGGCCGAGGAGAAGAAGACGAACGCCGAGAGGTCCAGGTCGCGCGTCAGCTCGTGCAGGTGAACCAGCGCGTCGATCTTGGGGCGCAGCACCTGGTCGACGCGTTCCGGGGTCAGCGAGGAGATCACTCCGTCGTGGAGCACACCGGCGGTGTGCACGACGCCGGTCAGCGGGTGCTCCGCCGGTACGGAGGCGAGGAGTTCGGCCAGCGCCGCACGGTCGGCCACGTCGCACGCCGCCACCGTGGCCTCCGCCCCGAGCTCGGCGAGCTGTGCCACCAGCTCGTCGGCCCCCTGGGCGGCGGGTCCGCTCCTGCTCACCAGCAGCATTCGGCGCACGCCGTGCTCGGCGACCAGGTGCTTGGCGAACACGCCGCCCAGCGTCCCGGTCGCACCCGTGATCAGTACCGTGCCTGAGCCGAACGCGCCCGCTCCGGTTTCCGTGCCCGCCTCGTCGGTCCGGGCAGGGATCGGGACCCGCGCCAGTCGCGGCACCCGTACCTCGCCCGCGCGCAGCGCCACCTGCGACTCGTCCTGGGCTACCGCCCACGCCACCGCCGCGGGCAGAGCCTGCCACGACGGCTCCGAGTCGTCGGTGTCCAGGAGGACGAAGCGGCCGGGGTTCTCCGACTCCGCCGAGCGCAGCAGACCCCACACCGGGGCCGCCGCGAGGTCCTGTACGTCCTCGCCCGTGCCCGTGGACACCGCGCCCCGTGTCACCACGACCAGCCGCGACTCGGCGAACCGCTCGTCAGCGGCCAGCCACTCCTGCGCCAGGGTGAGTGCTTGGTGCACCGCGTCGCGCGCGGCGTCAGCCGTGGCACCCGGGGTGGCGTCGATCCGAGGCGCGCAGCTGAGCAGGACCACCTCTGGACCGGGCTCGCCCTCCGCGAGGCTGTCGCCGAGCGAGGCCAGGTCCTCGTACGGCTTGGCCGAGACGCGTGTGCCGCTCAGCGCGGCCGCCAGGCCGAGGCGGTCGTCGCCTACGAGGGCCCACCGGTCGGTGGCCGGGGCGAAGGCGTCACCGGAGACCGGCCGGTTGATCCACTCGATGTGGAAGAGCGATTCGTGCTGACCGCCTTGGGCGACGCCGAGCTGCTGCGGGTCGACCGGGCGCAGCACGAGGGACTCGGCCTTGGCCACCGGGGCGCCAGTGCCGTCGGCGACCGCCACGGTCATCGCGTCCGTGCCGGCGGGCGTCAGGGACACCCGTAGCACCGCGGCGCCCGCGGCGTACAGGGACACCCCGCGCCAGGCGAACGGCAGCCGCGCCCTGGGCGCTTCGGCTCCGTCGCCGCCTGCCCTTTGGGAGTCGACCATGCCGAGCCCGACGGCGTGCAGCGCCGAGTCGAGCAGGGCCGGGTGAACACCGAAGCGGGCGGCGTCGGACTGGTGGTCCTCGTGGAGCACGACCTCGGCGAAGATCTCCTCACCACGCCGCCAGGCCGCGCGCAGCCCCTGGAAGACCGGTCCGTAGCCGTGCCCGACCTCGGTCAGCGCCTCGTACAGCCCCTCGGTGGCCACGGCGGTCGCGCCCGCGGGGGGCCACGCCGCCAGGTTCCACGAGGCGGCGGGCGCGCCGACCGCCAGCACTCCGGTGGCGTGGCACGTCCAGGGCTCGCCGGCGGCCTCCTCGTCGCGCCGCGAGTAGACGCTCAGGGTGCGACGGCCGGTCTCGTCCGGTTCGGCGACCGTGAGCCGCAGCTGCATGCCGCCGCGCTCGGGAAGGATCAGCGGGGCCTGGAGCGTCAGTTCCTCGACCACGTCGCAGCCGACCTCGTCGCCCGCGCGGATGGCCAGTTCCACGAACGCGGTGCCGGGCAGCAGCACGGTGCCGCCCACCGCGTGATCGGCGAGCCAGGGGTGCGTACGCAGCGACAACAAGCCCGTGAACACGACGCCTTCGGAGTCCGGCAGCTCCACGGCGGCGCTGAGCAACGGGTGCTCCGCGGAGCTGATCCCGAGGCCCGAGGCCGCGCCCGCGCCGACCGTGGCGCCGGCGGTGTCCAACCAGTAGCGCTTGCGCTGGAAGGCGTAGGTGGGCAGGTCCACCCGCGAAGGCCGGGCCTCCTCGAAGGCCTGTGTCCAATCGACAGTCACGCCCTGGACGTAGGCCTCGGCGAGGGAGGTCAGGAAGCGGTCGAGACCGCCTTCGTCACGCCGCAGCGAGCCGAGCGCCACTGTGCCGTCCGCGCCACGCGCCTCGGCGGTCTCCTGCACTCCGACCACCAGGACCGGGTGCGCGGACACCTCGATGAAGACCGCGTCACCTGCCTCCAGAACGGTGCCGATGGTCTCCTCGAAACGAACCGTGTGCCGCAGGTTGCGGTACCAGTACGCGCCATCCATACCAGCGGTGTCGATGACTTCACCCGTCACCGTGGAGTAGAGCGGGACCTGGGCCGACGTCGGCTCGATCCCCGCCAGCAGCCCTGCCAGCTCGTCCTCGATGCGCTCGACGTGCGAAGTGTGCGACGCGTAATCCACCGGAACCTTGCGCGCCCGGACATCCTGGGCCTGGCACTGGGCCAGCAACTCATCAAGCGCCTCGCCCTCACCGGCAACCACCACCGACGCCGGCCCGTTCACCGCCGCGACCTCGATCCGGCCGCCGAACGCCTCAAGCCGAGACTCCACCTCCGCCAACGGCAACGCCACCGACATCATCCCGCCAAGCCCCGCCAGTCCACGGGCAATCGCCTGCGAACGCAGCGCCACCACCTTCACCGCATCCCGCAACGACAACGCACCCACCACATACGCGGCCGCGATCTCGCCCTGCGAATGCCCCACCACCGCAGCCGGCTCAACACCGTACGAACGCCACAACGCGGCCAGCGACACCATCACCGCGAACGACACCGGCTGAACCACATCCACCCGCTCCAACGAGGGGGCACCATCCGCCTGCCGCACCACCGACTCAAGATCCCAGTCGACAAACTCCGCCAGCGCCCGCCCGCACTCAGCGAACCGGTCGGCGAACACCGGCGCGCGGTCCAGCAGCTCGACCGCCATTCCGGCCCACTGTGAACCCTGACCCGGGAAGACGAACACGGGCCTGCCACCCGCGGACCCCAGGCCGGAGGCAGGCGTCTCGACCACGCCCGCGGCCGTGGCGCCCTGCGCCACCGCGCGAAGCCCGGACACCAGCGCGTCCTGGCTCTCACCCACCACCACCGCACGGTGCTCGAACTCCGCCCGCCCGGACACCAATGACCAGCCCACATCCACCGGTGACAACTCACCATGCGCCTCGACGTGCGACAACAGACGCTCCGCCTGCCCCCGCAACGCCTGCGCACCACGACCCGACACCACCCACGGCACCACCGAGGAAGCCACACCCGACTCCACCGGCTCCGCCGGCTCCTCGACCACCACCGGCGCCTGCTCCAGGATGACGTGCGCGTTCGTGCCGCTCACACCGAACGAGGACACCCCCGCACGACGCGGCCGGTCACTCTCCGGCCAGGCCCGCTGCTCGGTCAGCAGCTCGACCGCGCCCGCCGACCAGTCCACCTTCGGTGACGGCTGGTCCACGTGCAGGGTCCGGGGCAGGGCCCCGTGCCGCATCGCCAACACCATCTTGATCACGCCGGCGACGCCGGAAGCCGCTTGGGTGTGGCCGATGTTGGACTTCAGCGAGCCCAGCAGCAGCGGCCGCCCCTCGGGGCGATCCTGACCGTACGTGGCGAGCAGTGCCTGCGCCTCGATCGGGTCGCCCAGTGTCGTACCCGTACCGTGCGCCTCCACCGCGTCCACATCGGCGGCCGTCAGCCGCGCGTTCGCGAGCGCCTGGCGGATCACCCGCTGCTGCGACGGACCGTTCGGCGCCGTCAACCCATTCGACGCACCATCCTGATTCACCGCAGAACCACGCACCACCGCCAGCACCGGGTGGCCGTTACGGCGGGCGTCCGACAACCGCTCCAGCAGCACCATCGACGCACCCTCACCCCAGCCCGCGCCATCGGCTGCCGCCGCGAAGGACTTGCAGCGGCCGTCGGGCGACAGGGCGCCCTGGCGGCTGAACTCCACGAACGCGGCCGGGGTCGACATCACCACCACGCCACCGGCGAGCGCGAGCGAGCACTCGCCCTGCCGCAGCGCCTGCACGGCGAGGTGCAGCGCCACCAACGACGACGAACAGGCCGTGTCGACCGTGACCGCCGGGCCTTCGAGGCCGAAGGTGTAGGACAGACGCCCGGACATCACGCTCGCCGTGGCCGCCGTGGCCAGATACCCTTCGGCGGCTTCCATGGCCTCGGTCAGCAGCAACGTGTAGTCCTGGCCGTTGGTCCCGGCGAAGACACCCGTCCGGCTGCCGCGGACCGACGTGGGGTCGATGTCGGCGCGTTCGAAGACCTCCCATACGGTCTCCAGCAGCAGGCGTTGCTGCGGGTCCATGACCAGGGCCTCACGCGGCGAGATCCCGAAGAACGCCGGGTCGAACTCAGCGGCCCCGTGCAGGAAGCCGCCCTCCCGCACGTACGAGGTACCGGGCCGCTGAAGGTCCGGGTCGTACAGGCCATCGAGATCCCAGCCGCGGTTGGCCGGGAAGTCCGAGATCGCGTCGGTGCCCGAGGCCACCAGGTCCCAGAGCCCTTCCGGGCTGTCGACTCCCCCGGGGAAGCGGCAGCTCATGGCCACGATGGCGATGGGGTCGTCCTCCGCGGCCCCCGCCACGGACGAGAAGTCGGCCGCCTCGTCCTCCGCGTCGCCCACGACCTCCGAACGCAGGTACTGAGCGAGCGCGGCGGGGGTGGGGTAGTCGAAGACCAGCGTGGCGGGCAGCGTCAGCTCAGTGGCGGCCTGGAGGCGGTTGCGGAGTTCGACCGCGATCAGCGAGTCGAAGCCCTGTTCCTGGAAGGCCCGGCTCCCCGCCACGGCCTCCATGTTCGGGTAGCCGAGCACCGCCGCGACCTGGCCGCGGACCAGGTCGAGCAGCTTCTTGTCCTGTTCTGCGGGGGAGAGTCCAGCGAGTTGCCCCCGCAGGCCGGAGGCGGCCTCGGACTCCGCGGTCGCGGCGCCGGCCGCGTCCAGTACGCGGCGGGCCTCCGGGACATCGCCGATCAGCGGGGCGGGCCGGACCGTGGTGAAGGTGGGGGCGAACCGCTCCCAGTCCACGTCAGCGACCACGGCACAGCCGTCGCCTCGGACCAGCAGCTGACCGAGGGCCGTCACCGCGTCGGAGGGCGCCAGCGCGACCATCCCACCACGCTGCCGACGCTCCTCGCCCGCCTTCTCGGCGGCGATTCCGGCCTCGGCCCAGGGTCCCCACGCGACGGACGTGCCCGGCAGACCGAGTGCACGGCGCTGCTGCACGAGCGCGTCGAGGAAGGCGTTGGCGGCGGCGAAGTTGCCCTGGCCAGGATTGCCCACAACCCCGGTGAAGGAGGAGAACACGACGAACGCGGAGAGGTCGAGGTCCTTCGTGAGTTCGTGCAGGTTGAGCGCGGTGTCGGCCTTGGCGCGCAGGACGCCCGTGAAGCGCTCGGGGGTCAGGGACTCGATGACTCCGTCGTCCAGCACACCGGCGGCGTGGATCACGGTCGTCAGCGGATACGCGGCGGGGATCGAGGCCAGCAGCTGCCCGAGCGCGGCCCGGTCGGCCACATCACAAGCAGCAACGGTGACCTTCGCCCCCAGGGCCTCCAGCTCACCGACCAGGTCACAAGCGCCGGGGGCGTCCAGGCCACGGCGGCTGGTCAGTACGAGGTGCTCGGCACCGTTACGGGCCAGCCAGCGGGCGACATGCCCGCCCAGCGCGCCCGTACCACCGGTGATCAGGGCCGTGCCACTGGTCCGCCACTCCTGGCCAACACCACGGCCACCAGCCCGCACCAGACGACGACCAAAGACACCGGCCGAGCGGACCGCGACCTGATCCTCACCACCAATACCCGCCAACACGCCCGCCAGCCGGTCCACGACACGCTCATCCAGCGTCTCGGGCAGATCCACCAGACCGCCCCAACGCTCCGGATGCTCCAGACCCACCACCCGGCCAAGCCCCCACACCTGGGCCTGCACCGCACTCACCAACGCCTCAGACCCACCCACCGAAACCGCACCACGCGTCACCACCCACAACGGCGCCTCCACCCCCACGTCACCCAACGCCTGCACCAACACCAGCGAACCCGCCAACCCCACAGGAACACCGTCACGCACGGCCTCGTCCAGCGCCACCAGCGACAGAACACCACTCGCAGAAGCGCCGGCCGCCGCCTCGGATATGGACTGCGCGAGCCGCGTCCGGTCTGCGGCAGGCTCCACCATCAGACGCAATACCTCGGCACCCCGGCCCTCCAGCCCGCGCACCGTCTCCTCAACCCACGGCTCACCGGCCACACCCGCGGGAACCGCCAGCAGCCATGTCCCCGACAACACCGCCGACGACTCAACCGGCACCGGCTTCCAACCGATGCGATAACGCCAGCCATCCAACCGAGACCGCTCCTGCCGCTGCCGCCGCCACAACGACAACGCAGGCAACACCGCACGCAACGACTCATCACCAGAAACATCCAGCGTCGAAGCAAGCGACTCCAGATCCCCCCGCTCCACCGCCTCCCAGAACCGCGCCTCCACCTCATCCACACCAACCACCCCAGCCGACACCGGAGCCTCCAACCAGAACCGCTCACGCTGGAAGGCATACGTCGGCAAATCCACCCGCGACGCACCCGTACCAGCGAAGAACGCAGCCCAGTCCACGGCCACGCCCTGCACCCAGACCTGCGCCAAGCCCGACAGCAGGCTCTGCGCCTCAGGTCGCTCTGCCCTCAGTACCGGAACGAAAAGGCCCTCATCAATGATGTCGGCACCCATGGCGCTCAGCACGCCGTCGGGGCCCAGTTCGAGGAACGTCGAGATGCCCTGCTCGGCAAGGACGGTCACGCCATCCGCGAAGCGCACAGCCTGACGGACATGGCGGACCCAGTACTCGGCCGAACCCAGCTCGTCGGACGTGGCCAGCTTCCCGGTCACGTTCGAGACGACGGGGATGCGGGGCGCCGCGTAGACCAGGCTTTCGGCGACGGTACGGAAGTCGTCCAGCATCGGGTCCATACGCGGCGAGTGGAACGCATGCGACACCTCAAGACGCTTCGTCTTACGCCCCTGACCGCGCAGCACCTCCGCAACAGCAAGGGCAGCATCCTCGTCGCCGGAGAGGACTACCGAGCTAGGCCCATTGATCGCGGCGATGCCGATCCGGTCCCCATACTCAGCGAGGAGAGACGTGACCTCCTCTTCAGTGGCCTGCACGGCGATCATCGCCCCGCCGGCGGGCAGTGCCTGCATCAGCCGGCCACGAGCCGCCACCAGCCGCACCGCGTCCTCCAGCGAGAACACCCCGGCCACATGAGCCGCCGCGACCTCACCGATGGAATGCCCACCTACGAACTCGGGCACCACACCCCAGGATTCGACCAGCCGGAACAGCGCCACCTCAACCGCGAACAGACCAGCCTGCGTGAACACCGTCTGACCCAGCAGACCCGCATCCCCGAACACCACCTCACGAACCGACCGCCCCACATGCCCGGCCAGCTCCTGATCCAGCAACCCGCATACCTGGTCAAACACGTCCGCGAACACCGGGTACTGGCCGTACAGCTCGCGGCCCATTCCGACCCGCTGGCTGCCCTGACCCGAGAACAACACCGCCAACCGACCAGAACCCACACCCTCATCCGGCCCCCTCACCACACCCGGCGCATCCTCACCCCGCGCCAACGCACCCAACCCAGCCAGCAGAGCACCCCGGCCGTCGCCCAGCACCACAGCACGGTGCTCGAAAGCAGAACGCCCCGACGCCAGCGACCACCCCACATCCACCGGCGACAACCCACCATCACGCTCCACACGAGACACCAAACGCCCCGCCTGACCCCGCAACGCACCCACACCACGCCCCGACACCACCCACGGCACCACCGCAGGCACCACCGACGCCTCCGCCGGCTCCTCGACCACCACCGGCGCCTGTTCCAGGATGACGTGCGCGTTCGTACCGCTCACACCGAACGCCGACACGCCCGCCCGACGCGCCTGACCCGTCTCAGGCCACGGCTGCTGCTCAGCGAGCAACTGGACGGTGCCGACCGACCAGTCCACCTTCCGCGTCGGCTCATCCACGTGCAGCGTGCGGGGCAGCACGCCGTGCCGCATCGCCAGCACCATCTTGATCACACCGGCGACTCCGGAAGCCGCTTGGGTGTGGCCGATGTTGGACTTCAGCGAACCCAGCCACAGCGGTCGCCCCTCCGGCCGCTCCTTGCCGTATGTGGCAAGGAGCGCGTCGGCCTCGATCGGGTCACCGAGCGTCGTGCCCGTGCCGTGTGCCTCCACCGCGTCCACATCGGCGGCCGTCAGCCGCGCGTTCGCGAGCGCCTGGCGGATCACCCGCTGCTGCGACGGACCATTCGGCGCCGTCAGGCCATTCGACGCGCCGTCCTGGTTCACCGCCGAGCCCCGCACGACCGCGAGCACCGCGTGGCCGTTCTTGCGGGCATCGGACAGCCGCTCGAGGAGCAGCATGCCCGCGCCCTCGCCCCAGCCCGTACCGTCCGCGCCGTCCGCGAACGACTTGCAGCGACCATCCGCCGCGAGCCCCCGCTGACGGCTGAACTCCTCGAACGCCGTCGGGGTGGACATGACCGTGACGCCACCGGCGAGGGCGAGCGAGCACTCGCCCTGCCGGAGCGCCTGGACGGCCTGGTGCAGCGCGACCAGCGAGGACGAGCACGCCGTGTCGACCGTCACCGCCGGGCCTTCGAGGCCCAGGAAGTAGGAGAGCCGTCCGGAGAGTACGGCGCCGGAGCTGCCGGTCAGCATGTGGCCCTGGACGTCCTCGGGGAGGGTACCGAGTGCGGAGCCGTAGCCGGAGGGCGTGCCGCCGACGAAGACACCGGCCTTAGTGCCCTTGAGTGAGGTCGGGTTGATTCCGGCGCGCTCGACCACCTCCCACGTCGTTTCGAGCAACAGCCGCTGCTGCGGGTCCATGGCCAGGGCCTCGCGCGGCGAGATCCCGAAGAAGGCCGGGTCGAACCGGTCGGCGTCGTGGACGAATCCGCCTTCGCGTGCGTAGCTGGTGCCCGCCGCGTCGGGGTCCGACCCGTACAGCTCGTCGAAGTTCCAACCCCGGCCCTCGGGGAATCCGGAGACCGCGTCACCGCCGCTGGACAGCAGTTTCCACAGGTCCTCCGGACTTCCCACACCACCCGGGTACCGGCAGCTCATGGCGACGATCGCGATTGGCTCCCGCTCTCCCGCTTCCCGCTCCTGAAGACGCTTGCGCGTCTCGTGCAGGTCAGCCGTAACCCACTTGAGGTATTCGCGGAGCTTTTCTTCGTTCGCCATTTCAGCCTTTGCCTGTTTCGGTGATTCGCCGGACGCTGTTACAAGTCGCTCAGGACTTGCCGAACTCTTGATTGATGAATTCGAACAGATCGTCGTCCGATGCCGACACGAGCTGGTCTCGCGTATCCGGCGCGTCGTTCGATTCGCCCTGCATCTCGCTCAACTTCGACAGCAGGATCTGGAGTCGGGTGGTGACCTCGGAGCGGAGTTCTTCCTTTTTCGAGAGCGTCGCGGAAGCGGATATCGCCGCTTCCAGCTTGTCGAGTTCCGCCAACGCGGTCTCTCCGGAGGCTGCTTCGGAACCGACCAGTTGTGCGCGCAGGTAGTCGGAGAGATCCGTGGGTGTCGGGTAGTCGAAGACCAGTGCGGCGGGCAGTCGCAGCCCGGTGGCGGACTGCAGCCGGTTGCGGAGTTCGACGGCGGTCAGGGAGTCGAACCCGAGCTCCTTGAACGCCTGGCTCGCGCCGACCGACTCGTGCTCCACATGGCCCAGTACGGCCGCGGCGTGGGAGCGCACCAGGTCCAGCAGCATGCGATCGCGCTCGGGCTCCGTCACCCCGGCGAGCTGCTGGGCGAGCGACGAGGAGGACTCGCCGTCCGCCTGCTCGGCGTCGCTGTGCTCGGCCCGCAGGAAGTCCTGGACCTCGGGCAGTTCGTCGAGCAGCGGCCGTCGCCGCGCCGCCGTGAAGCCCGGTGCGAAGCGCGCCCAGTCCACGTCCGCGACCACCGAGTTGGCCTCGCCGTGGTCCAGCGTCTGCTGGAGCGCCGCGATGGCGAGCTCCGGGTCCATGGCGAGCACACCGCGCCGCCGCAGCTGCTCCTCCGCCTCGCGGTCGGTGGCCATGCCGCCGCCCGCCCAAGCGCCCCAGGCCACGGCGGTCGCGGCCTGGCCACGGGCGCGGCGGCGCAGTGCGAGCGCGTCCAAGTGGGCGTTGGCCGCGGCGTACGCGCCCTGGCCTCCGCTGCCCCAGACGCCCGCGTTCGAGGAGAAGAGCACGAACGCGTCGAGCTCGTCGCGCGCCAGCAGTTCGTCCAGGTTGATGGCGCCCGCGACCTTCGCCTCCGCGGCGGCCGCGAACGCGGCCACGTCGGTCTCGTCGATACGCGCGGAGCGCACCACGCCGGCGGCATGCACCACCGACCGTACGGGCGAGCCTTCAGCCCTCAGCCCGTCCAGCAGCGCTGCGACCGCGGCACGATCCGCGACGTCGCATGCGGCCACCGTCACACGCACACCGACCCCCGTCAGTTCTGTCTCCAGCTCAGCGGCGCCCGGTGTCTGTGCGCCGCGGCGGCTGGTCAATACCAGGTGTTCCGCACCCCGGTGCGCGAGCCAACGGGCGACTTGCCCCCCGAGCGCACCGGTGCCACCTGTGATCAAGACCGTACCCTGCGGCTTCCAGTCCCGTACAGGACGAATATCACCACGCGGGTCGTGCACCAGGCGGCGTACGAACAACCCCGATGCCCGTACCGCGAGTTGGTCCTCGAAGTGTGTCGGAGCTCCCGCGAGGACCTCGCCGAGTCGCTCCGCGGCAGCCGGAACGCTCAACTCCGGAAGGTCGATCAAACCGCCCCAGCGCTCCGGGTGTTCCAGCCCGACGACCCGGCCGAAGCCCCACAGCTGCGCCTGCGCCGCGCTGATGGTTGCCTCGTCCCCACGTTGCGTGGCCACCGCGTTCCGCGTCGCCAGCCACAGCGGCGCGTCGAGCCCCGCGTCACCCAGTGCCTGCACCAGCAGCAGTGTGCCTGCCACGCCGCGGGAGACCGAGTGTGCCGGGTGCGGGGTCTCGTCGAACCCGATCAGCGACAGCACGCCGCTGACCTCGTCGCCGTCGGCGGTGGTGGACACGAGAACCTGGCGCACCCGCTCGGCCAGCTGGACGCGGTCGTCTTCGGCCGCGTCCCATGTGACGCGGGCGACCTTGGCTCCGCGCTCGGTGAGCGCCCGGGCCGCGGCGGCCACCCAGTCGGTGTCCACGTGTCCCGCCGGGATGGCCAGCAGCCACGTACCGGCGAGCGCCGCCGAGGTCCGCTCGGCGGCCAGCGGCTTCCAGGTGACCCGGTAGCGCCAGGCGTCGAGCGTCGACTGCGTACGGCGCTGCCGGTGCCAGGAGGAGAGTGCGGGCAGCAGGGAGCTCAGCGAGGACTGCTCCTCGGTGCCTTCGACCGCGAGCGTCGTGGCCAGGGACTCCACATCGCCGCGCTCGACTGCCGCCCAGAAGCTCCCGTCCAGGCCCTCCACGCGCCCCTGGGAGCCGCTGCCCGCGGGCAGGGGGGTGACGTCCAGCCAGTAGCGCTTGCGCTGGAAGGCGTACGTGGGCAGATCGACGCGGGACGCGCCGGTCCCGGTGAACGCCGCCGTCCAGTCCACGGGCACACCCTGCACGTAGGCCTCCGCGAGCGAGGCGAGGAAGCGGTCGAGACCGCCCTCGTCGCGCCGCAGGGTGCCGGTGACCACCGGGGCCGCACTGTGCTCCCCCTCCAGGGCCTCCTGAATGCTCATGGTGAGCACGGGATGCGAGCTGACCTCGACGAACGCCCCGTAACCCTGGGCCACGAGCTCCCTGACGGCCGACTCGAAGTGCACGGTTTGCCGCAGGTTGCGGTACCAGTAGTCCGCGTCGACAAGCGTGTCTCCGAGCCAGTCCCGGTCCACCGTGGAGTAGAGCGGGACCTGGGCCGACGTCGGCTCGATCCCCGCCAGCAGGCCCGCCAGCTCGTCCTCGATGCGCTCGACATGCGAAGTGTGCGACGCGTAATCCACCGGAACCTTGCGCGCCCTGACCCCCTCAGCCTGGCACTGGGCCAACAGCTCATCCAGCGCACCCGGATCACCGGCCACCACCACCGACCCCGGACCATTCAACGCCGCAACCTCGACCCGGCCACCAAACGCCTCAAGCCGAGACTCCACCTCAACCAACGGCAACGCCACCGACACCATCCCGCCAAGCCCCGCCAACCCACCGGCAATCGCCTGCGAACGCAGCGCCACCACCTTCACCGCATCCCGCAACGACAACGCACCCGCCACATACGCGGCCGCAATCTCACCCTGCGAATGCCCCACCACCGCAGCAGGCTCAACACCGTACGAACGCCACAACGCGGCCAGCGACACCATCACCGCGAACGACACCGGCTGGACCACATCCACCCGCTCCAACGAGGGGGCACCATCCGCCTGCCGCACCACATCAAGCAACGACCAGTCCACATACGGCGCGAGCGCCACCGCACACTCGTTCATCACCTCGGCGAACACCGGAGAAGCATCGAGCAGACGGGCACCCATACCCGCCCACTGCGAACCCTGACCCGGGAAGACGAACACCACCCGGTCAGCCGTCCGTGTCACGCCGTCCACCGGCCCTGTCACGACGCCCGGTACCGACTCACCCCACGCCAGGGCGCCGACCCCGGACACCAGTGCGTCCAGGTCCCCGCCGACGACGACGGCCCGGTGCTCGAACTCCGACCGTGCGGACACCAGCGACCAGCCGACATCGACCGGCGACAGCCGGCTGTCGCTCGGGACGTGTGACAGCAGCCGGCCCGCCTGCTCCCGCAGCGCCTGCGTGCCACGGCCCGAGACCACCCACGGCACCACCGCGGGAGCCGCACCCGGCTCCTCGGTCCGCTGAGGCTCGGCCGCCTCGGGGGCCTGCTCGAGGATGACGTGCGCGTTCGTCCCGCTCACACCGAACGAGGAGACACCGGCGCGGCGCGGGCGGTCACTCTCCGGCCAGGCCCGCTGCTCGGTCAGCAGCTCGACCGCGCCAGCCGACCAGTCCACCTTCGTCGACGGCTCGTCGACGTGCAGGGTCTGCGGAAGCTCGCCGTGCCGCATGGCGAGCACCATCTTGATCACGCCGGCGACGCCCGCGGCGGCCTGGGTGTGGCCAATGTTGGACTTCAGCGAACCCAACCACAGCGGCCGGTCCCCCGGCCGGTCCTGACCGTACGTCGCCAGCAGCGCCTGCGCCTCGATCGGGTCACCCAACGTCGTACCCGTACCATGCGCCTCCACCGCATCCACATCGGCCGACGTCAGACCAGCACTGGCCAGTGCCTGGCGGATCACCCGCTGTTGCGAGGGACCGTTCGGCGCCGTCAACCCATTCGACGCACCATCCTGATTCACCGCCGAACCACGGACCACAGCGAGCACCGGGTGGCCGTTGCGGCGGGCATCCGACAGCCGCTCCAACAGCAGCATGCCCGCGCCCTCACCCCACCCCGTACCGTCCGCATCCGCGGAGAAGGCCCGGCAGCGGCCGTCACGAGACAGCGCCTGCTGGCGGCTGAACTCCACGAACACCGTCGGCGTCGACACCACCGTCACACCGCCCGCGAGCGCGAGCGAGCATTCGCCCTGCCGCAGCGCCTGAGCGGCCAGGTGCAGGGTCACCAGCGAGGAGGAGCACGCCGTGTCGACCGTGACCGCGGGGCCCTCCAGGCCGAAGGTGTACGAGAGCCGCCCGGAGACCACGCTGGCCGCGCTGCCCGTGCCGAGGTAGCCCTCAAGGCCCTCCGGCGCATGCTGCAGCAGCGCCGCGTAGTCCTGGCCGTTGGTCCCCGCGAAGACACCGGTGCGGCTGCCCTTGAGGGAGGCCGGGTCGATACCGGCCCGCTCGAAGACCTCCCACGAGGTCTCCAGCAGCAGCCGCTGCTGCGGATCCATGGCCAGGGCCTCGCGCGGCGAGATCCCGAAGAACCCGGGGTCGAACGCGGCGGCCTCCTCCAGGAAGCCGCCCTCCCGTACGTACGAGGTTCCCGGCCGCTCGCGGTTCGGGTCGTAGAGCCTTTCCACGTCCCAACCACGGTTCGTCGGGAACTCGGAGACGGCGTCACCGCCCGCGGCCAACAGCTCCCACAGCTGCTCGGGAGAGCTCACCCCACCCGGGAAGCGGCAGCTCATCGCGACGACGACGATCGGGTCGTCGTCCGCCGCGACGGCTCCCGGCGAGGCGTCGGCCGCCGCCCAGCCGGGCTCCTCGACGATCTCAGCCAGCAGGAACCGGGCGAGTGCGGTCGGGGTGGGATAGTCGAAGACCAGCGTGGCGGGGAGGTTCAGGCTGGTCGCCGCCTGGAGCCGCTTGCTGAGCTGGAGCGCGGTCAGCGAGTCGAAGCCAAGCTCCTTGAAGGCCTTGCCCGGCACGATCGCATCGGTCTTGGCGTGCCCGAGCACCGCAGCCACCTGCGTGCGCACCAGCTCAAGCAGCGTACGGTCCTGCTCGGCCGGGGAAAGACCGAGCAGCTGAGCACGGAGAGCGGAGGAGGACTGGACGTCCTCGCCGGCTATTCCGGCCCCCGCCTGTTCCAGTGCCTTGCGGGCCTCGGGGATGTCGCTGATCAGCGGGGCTGGACGGACTGCCGTGAACGCCGGTGCGAACCGTTCCCAGTCCACGTCGACGACCGCCGCGTACGTCGCGTCGCGGTCGAGCACCTGGCCCAGGGCTGCGAGCGCCTCAGCGGGGTCCATCGCGGCGAGACCGCCGCGCTGCATCCGGTCTTCGTGGCTGCCACCGACCGCCATTCCGGCCTCGGCCCAGGGTCCCCAGGCCACGGACGTGCCCGGCAGTCCCAGCGCACGGCGCTGCTCCACCAACGCGTCGAGGAACACGTTCGCAGCCGCGTAGTTGCCCTGACCCGGGTTGCCCACGGCACCGGTGAAGGACGAGAACACGACGAACGCGGAGAGGTCGACGTCCTTCGTGAGTTCGTGCAGGTTGAGCGCGGCGTCGGCCTTGGCGCGCAGGACGCTCGCGAACCGCTCGGGGGTCAACGACTCGATGACACCGTCATCCAGCACACCGGCGGCGTGGATCACCGTCGTCAACGGATACGCGGCCGGAATCGAGGCCAGCAGCTGCCCGAGCGCGGCCCGGTCGGCCACATCACAAGCAGCGACAGTGACCTTCACCCCCAGACCCACCAACTCCGACTCCAGCTCCTCCGCACCCGGAGCATCAGGGCCACGGCGACTGGTCAGTACGAGATGCTCGACACCACGCGACACCAGCCAGCGGGCGACATGCCCGCCCAGCGCACCCGTACCACCGGTGATCAGGGCCGTGCCACTAGCCCGCCACTTCTGGCCAACACCGCGACCACCAGCCCGCACCAGACGACGACCAAAGACACCGGCCGAGCGGACCGCGACCTGATCCTCACCACCGGCACCGGCACCGGCCAGCACACCGGCCAGACGGTCCGCGACACGCTCGTCGAGCGTCTCGGGGAGATCCACCAGACCGCCCCAACGCTCCGGGTGTTCCAGACCCACCACCCGGCCAAGCCCCCACACCTGCGCCTGCACCGCACTCACCAGCGACTCAGACTCACCGACCGAGACCGCACCACGCGTCACCGCCCACAGCGGCGCCTCCACCCCCACATCCCCCAACGCCTGCACCAACACCAACGTGCCCGCCAACCCCACAGGGACACCCTCACGCACAGCCTCATCCAACGCCACCAGCGACACCACACCACTGACGGCCCCGCCGGCCGCCTCGGATATGGCCTGCGCCAGACGCGAGCGATCACCATCCATCTCCACGACCAGACGTCGAACCTCGGCGCCCCGGCTCTCCAGCCCGCGCGCCGTCTGCTCAACCCACGGCTCATCGGCCAGACCCGCGGGAACCGCCAGCAGCCATGTCCCCGACAGCACCGCCGACGACTCGACCGGCACCGGCTTCCAACCGATGCGATACCGCCAGCCATCCAGCCGAGACCGCTCCTGCCGCTGCCGCCGCCACGACGACAGCGCAGGCAACACCGCACGCAACGACTCATCACCCGACACATCCAGCGTCGAAGCAAGCGACTCCAGATCCCCCCGCTCCACCGCCTCCCAGAACCGCGCCTCCACCTCATCGACTGACCCCCCAGCCGACGCCGGAGCCTCCAACCAGAACCGCTCACGCTGGAAGGCATACGTCGGCAAGTCGACACGAGACGCGCCGGCGCCCTCGAAGACCCGAGCCCACTCCACAGCCATGCCCTGCACCCAGACCTGCGCCAAGCCCGACAACAGGCTCTCGGCTTCGGACCGACCGGACCGCAGCACCGGCACGAAAACCCCATCGGTGACGGATTCCGCGCCCATGGCGCTCAGCACACCATCAGGACCCAATTCGAGGAACGTCGAAATGCCCTGCTCGGCGAGCGCGGCCACGCCATCACCGAAACGCACAGCCTGACGGACATGCCGCACCCAATACTCAGCCGAACCCAGCTCGCCAGAAGCAAGCTTCCCGGTCACATTCGAGACGACCGGAATACGCGGCGCTGCGTAGGTCAAGGACTCGGCAACCGCACGGAAGTCGTCCAGCATCGCGTCCATACGCGGCGAGTGGAACGCATGCGAGACGTCGAGGCGCTTGGTCTTACGGCCCTGACCGCGCAGCGTCTCCGCGACAGCAAGGACAGCGTACTCATCACCGGAGACGACCACAGCAGTCGGCCCGTTGATCGCGGCGATGCCGATCCGGTCCCCATACTCGGCGAGGAGAGGCGCGACTTCATCTTCGGTGGCCTGCACGGCGATCATCGCCCCGCCGGCGGGCAGTGCCTGC
Source organism: Streptomyces sp. NPDC031466 (assembly GCF_055581265.1). Taxonomy (NCBI): domain Bacteria; kingdom Bacillati; phylum Actinomycetota; class Actinomycetes; order Kitasatosporales; family Streptomycetaceae; genus Streptomyces; species Streptomyces sp. NPDC031466. The sequence goes on along the minus strand of NZ_JBVIJT010000003.1, from coordinate 15,449 downwards.
ATCAACCGGCCACGAGCCGCCACCAGCCGCACCGCGTCCTCCAACGAGAACACCCCGGCCACATGAGCCGCCGCGACCTCACCGATGGAATGCCCACCTACGAACTCGGGCACCACACCCCAGGACTCGACCAGCCGGAACAGCGCCACCTCAACCGCGAACAAACCGGCCTGCGTGAAGACCGTCTGACCCAGCAGACCCCCATCCCCGAACACCACCTCGCGAAGCGACCGCTCCACATGCCCGGTCAGCTCCTGGTCCAGCAGCCCGCACACCTGGTCAAACGCTTTCGCGAACACCGGGAACTGGCCGTACAGCTCGCGCCCCATTCCGACCCGCTGACTGCCCTGACCCGAGAACAACACCGCCAACCGACCAGAACCCACACCCTCATCCGGCCCCCTCACCACACCCGGCGCATCCTCACCCCGCGCCAACGCACCCAACCCAGCCAGCAGAGCACCCCGGCCGTCGCCCAGCACCACAGCACGGTGCTCCAACACCGCACGCCCCGACGCCAGCGACCACCCCACATCCACCGGCGACAACCCACCATCACGCTCCACACGAGACACCAAACGCCCCGCCTGACCCCGCAACGCACCCACCCCACGCCCCGACACCACCCACGGCACCACCGGAAGCGTCACCGACGGCCCCTCGGGCTCGTCCGACTCCAGCGCGCTCGCAGGCGCCTGCTCGATGATGACGTGCGCGTTCGTGCCGCTCACGCCGAACGACGACACACCCGCCCGCCGCGGCCGGTCACTCTCCGGCCACTCCCGCTGCTCGGCCAGCAGCTCAACCGCACCCGCCGACCAGTCCACCTGTTGTGAAGGCTCATCCACATGCAGCGTCCGCGGCAACACCCCATGCCGCATCGCCAGCACCATCTTCATCACACCCGCCACACCCGCAGCCGCCTGCGCATGACCGATGTTCGACTTCAACGAACCCAACCACAACGGCCGTTCCTCCGGGCGATCCTGACCGTACGTCGCCAGCAGCGCCTGTGCCTCGATCGGGTCACCGAGCGTCGTACCCGTACCGTGCGCCTCCACCGCATCGACCTCGGCCGACGTCAGACCAGCACTGGCCAGCGCCTGGCGGATCACCCGCTGCTGCGAGGGACCGTTCGGCGCCGTCAGACCATTCGAGGCACCATCCTGGTTCACCGCAGAACCACGCACGACCGCCAGCACAGGATGACCGTTACGGCGGGCGTCCGACAGCCGCTCCAGCAGCAGCATCCCCGCGCCCTCGGCCCACCCCGTGCCATCCGCGCCGTCCGCGAACGACTTGCAGCGACCATCCGCCGCGAGCCCCCGCTGACGGCTGAACTCCACGAACATCGTCGGGGTGGACATCACCGCCACACCGCCCGCCAGGGCGAGTGTGCATTCCCCCTGGCGCAGCGCCTGCGCCGCCAGATGCAGCGCCACCAGCGAAGACGAGCACGCCGTGTCCACCGTCACCGCAGGACCCTCAAGGCCCAGGGTGTAGGCGATACGGCCCGAGACGGCGGCGGTCGCGTTGCCGGTCAGGTAGTAGCCCTCGCTGCCCTCGATGAGCTGTTGCATGCCGAGCGCGTAGCCTTGCGACGACGCTCCGGCGAACACGCCGGCCTGGCTGCCCTTGAGCGAGGCCGGGTCGATGCCCGCGCGCTCGAACGCCTCCCACGAGGTCTCCAGCAGCAGCCGCTGCTGCGGATCCATGGCCGAGGCCTCACGCGGCGAGATCCCGAAGAACGCCGCGTCGAAGTCCGCGGCGTCGTGCAGGAAACCGCCCTCCCGCGCGTACGAGGTGCCGGACCGCTCCGGGTCCGGGTCGTAGAGGTTCTCCACGTCCCAACCACGGTCCACGGGGAACCCCGAGATCCCATCGCCACCGCTCGCGACGAGGTCCCACAGCTCCTCGGGCGAGCCCACACCGCCCGGATAGCGGCACCCCATCCCCACGATCACGATCGGGTCATCATCGCCCGCCGCCCCGGCCACCGGTGCCACGGCCACCGCACCCCGCTCACCCAGCACTTCAGCGAGCAGGTGCCGGGCCAGCGCGACCGGCGTCGGGTGATCGAACACCAGCGTCGCGCCCAACCGCAACCCGGTGGCCTCATTCAGCCGGTTCCGCAGCTCCACCGAGGTCAGCGAGTCGAAGCCCAGCTCCTTGAACGCCCGGCTCTCCTCCACCGCGTCCGCCGAGCCGTGCCCGAGGACGGCTGCGACGTGGCCGCGTACCAGTTCCAGCATCATGCGAGACCGTTCGGCTTCGCTGATCGCCGCGAGTCGGTGCGCCAGCCCGGAGCCCGCGCCACCACCCGTGGCCTCGACCGCCCGTGAGCGGCGCACCGGGGACCGGACAAGGCCCCGTACGATCGCGGGCATTCCCGCACCCGCCGCCCCCATCGCCACCGCGTCCAAACGCAGCGGCATGACGAGAGCCTCGTCCATGCCCGTGGCGCCGTCGAAGAGGGCGAGGCCTTCTTCGGACGACAGCGCCACCATGCCGGAGCGCGCCATGCGGGCCAGGTCGGTGTCGTTCATATGGCCTGTCATGCCGCTGCGCTGGGCCCAGAAGCCCCAGGCAAGCGACACCGCCGGCAGCCCGGTGGCCTTGCGGTGCTGCGCGAGCGCGTCCAGGAAGACGTTGCTCGCCGCATAGTTGCCCTGGCCCGCGCTGCCGAAGATGCCGGCGGCGCCGGAGAACAGCACGAAGGCGGAGAGGTCGAGATGCTTCGTCAGCTCATGCAGGTTCCACGCCGCGTCCACCTTCGGGCGCAGCACCGCTTCGAACCGCTCCGGAGTGAGTGCCGACACCAAGCCGTCATCCAGCACACCCGCCGTATGCACCACGCCCGTCAACGGAGAGTCCGCCGGAACGCTCCCCAGCACCTCGGCCAGCGCCTCCCGGTCCGCCACGTCACACGCCGCGACCCGCACCTCGGCGCCCAACCCGGTCAACTCCGCCACCAGCGCGTCGGCACCGGGAGACTCAGCCCCACGGCGGCTCACCAGCAACAACCGCCGCACCCCATGCCCGACCACCAAATGCCGGGCCACCAGCCCGCCGAGCGTCCCCGTGCCACCCGTGACCAGCACGGTCCCGCCGTCACCGAGCGGAGCGGGCAGGGTGAGGGCGACCTTGCCGATGTGCTTGGCATTGCTGAGGTGGCGGAACGCCTCCGGGGCCCGGGAGATGTCCCAGGTGGCGACGGGCAGGGGCGTCAATACGCCTTGCTCGAACAGGTCGAGCAGCTCGGTGAGCATCTCCTGGATGCGGTCGGGGCCCGCCTCGGACAGGTCGAACGCCTGGTACGCCACTCCAGGGTGCGCGGCGGCCACTTCCGCCGGGTCCCGCTTGTCGGTCTTGCCCATCTCCAGGAAGCGTCCGCCGCTCGGCAGCAGCCGCAGCGAGGCGTCCACGAACTCCCGGGCCAGGGAGTCCAGTACGACGTTCACGCCCCGGCCCCCGGTCTCGGCCAGGATGCGTTCCTCGAACTCCAGCGTGCGCGAGTTGGCGATGTGCGCGTCGTCGAGGCCGGAGGCGCGGAGCGTTTCCCACTTGCCCTCGCTGGCCGTGCCGAAGACCTCCGCGCCCCAATGCCGGGCCAGCTGCACCGCGGCCATGCCCACACCACCGGCGGCCGAGTGCACCAGCACCGACTCGCCGGCCCGCAGGTCGGCGAGGTCCCGCAGCCCGTAGTACGCGGTCAGGAACGCGAGGGACACGGACGCCGCCTGCTCGAAGGACCAGTCGGTCGGCATCGGCGCGAGCATCCGCCGGTCGCTCACGGCGAGCGGGCCGAAGGAACCGGAGAACAGACCCATCACCCGGTCTCCGGGGGCCAGGTCGGTGACTCCGGGACCGACCTCGGCCACGATGCCCGCCGCCTCGCTGCCCATGACCTCCTGGTCGGGTACGACGCCGAGTGCGAGCACCACATCGCGGAAGTTGAGCCCGGCCGCCCGTACCCGGACCCGGACCTCCCCCTCGGCGAGGGGCGCAGCCGCCGGCGGGTACTCCAGCAGCCGCAGGTTGCCGAACGAGCCCTTGTTCGGCACTTCAAGGCGCCATGCGGACACACCGGCGGGCGGTGTGAGAACCGCGCCGTCACGCGCGATCCGCGCCATGCGGGGCACCCGCACCTCACCGGCGCGCAGCGCCACCTGCGTCTCGTCCTGGGCCATCGCCCACTCGACCGCGGCGGGCAGCACCTCATCGGAGGCATCGTCGGTGTCGGTGTCGAGCAGCAGGAAACGACCCGGGTTCTCGGACTGCGCCGACCGCAGCAGCCCCCACACCGAGGCCGCGGCCAGGTTCCGTACGTCCTCGCCGGGCTCGGTCGACATCGCGCCCCGGGTGACGGCCACCAGGCGCGACCCGGTGAACCGCCCGTCCGCCAGCCAGGTCTGCACGACCTCGAGCATCCGGAACAGGCCCGTGCGCACATCCTCGGCCATACCCCGGTCCGTGGCCGGGGGTACGCAGGGAACCAGCACCACAGGCGGCACCGTGCCGCCGGCGGCGACGGCCGCGCCCAGCGCGTCCAGGTCCTGGTACACCACTCCCCCGGCGTGCAGGGCGGCGAGCGGCAGGTCCCCCTCGGGGCCGCCCAGCACGGCCCACGTCGCGGCCGTCGCCGTAGCGCCCGAGGCGATGTGCGGAACGGCCGTCCAGTCCACCCGGTACAGGGACTCGTGCTGCTCCCCGCCACGGGCCGCGGCCAGCCGGTCGGGGTCCACCGGCCGTACGACCAGCGAATCCACCGCGGCCACCAGGTCGCCCGCGCCGTCGGCCACCGTCACGGACACCGCGTCGGCGCCGGTCGGGGCCAGGGCTACCCGCAGCATCGCGGCGCCCGTGGCCCGCAGCGTCACACCACGCCAGGCGAACGGCAGCCGCGCCTGTCCGTCGTCGGGGAAGAATCCGCCGAGGCGCAGCCCGTGCAGGGCCGCGTCGAGCAGCGCCGGATGGATGCCGAAGCGCGCGGCCTCGACCTGGTGGTCCTCGGCGAGCGCCACCTCGGCGAACACCTGGTCCCCGCGCCGCCAGGCCGCCCGCAGGCCCTGGAAGGCCGGGCCGTAGCCGTATCCGGCGGCGGCGAAGCGCTCATACAGGTCATCGGTCCCGACCGCGACCGCGCCCTCAGGCGGCCACACACCCGCGAGCTCCGCGGCCCGCTCCGCCGAGGCGCCCGGCCGCGCGCTCGTGCCGAGCACACCTGTGGCGTGGCAGGTCCACAGTTCCTCACCCGAGGCGTCGCCCGCGCGTGAGTAGATGTTCAGGGACCGCTGCCCCGAGTCGTCCGGCTCGCCGACCGTCAGCTGCAGTTGCACGCCGCCGCGGGCCGGGAGGATCAGCGGGGCCTGGATCGTCAGTTCCTCGACGACCTCGCAGCCGACCTGGTCGCCCGCACGGATGGCGAGCTCGACGAACGCGGTGCCGGGCAGCAGCACGCTGTCCGCCACGGCGTGATCCGCCAGCCAGGCGTGTGTCTGGAGCGACAGTCGGCCGGTGAGCAACAGACCGCCCTCACCGGCGAGTTCGACGGCCGCGCCGAGGAGCGGGTGCTCGGCGGAGCCGAGCCCGAGGCTGGACACGGTGCCACTGCCGGCCGCTCCGGCCTGCGGCTCCAGCCAGTAGCGCTTGCGTTGGAAGGCATACGTCGGCAGATCCACCCGCGAGGCGCCCGCACCGGTGAACACCTCGGCCCAGCCCACACCCACGCCCCGCACCCAGACCTGCGCAAGACCCGACAGCAACGCCTCGGCCTCAGGGCGCCCCGACCGCAGCACCGGAACGAACGCCCTGTCGGCGACAGTCTCCGGACCCAGGCCGCTCAGCACCCCATCGGGGCCCAGCTCAAGGAAGGCGGACACATCCTCTGCGGCCAGACTGGCCACACCATCGCTGAAACGGACAGCCTGACGGACATGGCGGACCCAGTACTCGGCCGAGCCCAGCTCGTCGTTCGTGGCCAGCTCCCCGGTCACGTTGGAGACGACGGGGATACGGGGCGCCGCATAGGCCAGGCTTTCGGCGACGGTACGGAAGTCGTCCAGCATCGGGGCCACACGCGGCGAGTGGAACGCATGCGAGACGTCGAGGCGCTTGGTCTTACGGCCCTGGCCGCGCAGCACCTCCGCGACGGCGAGAGCGGCGTCCTCGTCACCGGAGACGACCACAGCAGTCGGCCCGTTGACCGCGGCGATGCCGATCCGGTCGCTGTACTCGGCCAGGAGAGGCGTGACCTCCTCTTCAGTGGCCTGGAGGGCGATCATCGCCCCGCCAGCGGGCAGTGCCTGCATCAGCCGGCCACGAGCCGCCACCAGCCGCACCGCGTCCTCCAATGAGAACACCCCGGCCACATGAGCCGCCGCGACCTCACCGATGGAATGCCCACCTACGAACTCGGGCACCACACCCCAGGATTCGACCAGCCGGAACAGCGCCACCTCAACCGCGAACAAACCGGCCTGCGTGAACACCGTCTGCCCCAGCAGACCCCCATCCCCGAACACCACCTCACGAACCGACCGCCCCACATGCCCGGCCAGCTCCTGATCCAGCAGCCCGCACACCTGGTCAAACGCTTTCGCGAACACCGGGAACTGGCCGTACAACTCACGGCCCATCCCCACCCGCTGACTGCCCTGACCCGAGAACAACACCGCCAACCGACCAGAACCCACACCCTGACCGACGACAACGCCAGGAGCCGACTCACCCCGCGCCAACGCGCCCAGCCCGACGCGCAGAGCATCCCGACCGTCACCGATCACCACAGCCCGGTGCTCGAAAGCAGAGCGCGCCGACGCCAGAGACCAGCCCACATCCACCGGCGACAACCCAGCATCGCCCTCAACACGCGACAACAGCCGGGCCGCCTGTGCCCGCAACGCATCCACGCCGTGACCCGACACCACCCACGGCACCACCGGAAGCGTCACCGCCGGCCCCGCGGGCTCGCCCGACTGCGCCTCGACCGCGGGCGCTTCCTCGATGATGACGTGCGCGTTCGTGCCGCTCACGCCGAACGACGACACACCCGCCCGCCGCGGCCGGTCACTCTCCGGCCAGGCCCGCTGCTCGGTCAGCAGCTCAACCGCACCCGCCGACCAGTCCACCTGTTGTGAAGGCTCATCCACATGCAGCGTCCGCGGCAACACCCCATGCCGCATCGCCAACACCATCTTCATCACACCCGCCACACCCGCAGCAGCCTGCGCATGACCGATGTTCGACTTCAGGGAACCCAGCCACAACGGTCGGCCCTCGGTACGCCCTTGCCCATACGTCGCCAACAACGCCTGGGCCTCGATCGGATCGCCCAACGTCGTCCCCGTACCATGCGCTTCGACAGCATCGACCTGGGCCGACGTCAGCCCCGCGCTGGCCAGTGCCTGGCGGATGACGCGCTGCTGGGACGGACCGTTCGGTGCGGTCAGACCATTGGACGCACCATCCTGGTTCACCGCCGAGCCACGGACGACCGCGAGCACCGGATGACCGTTACGCCGCGCGTCCGACAGCCGCTCCAGCAGCAGCATCCCCGCACCCTCGCCCCACGCGGTACCGTCGGCGCCGTCCGCGAACGCCTTGCAGCGGCCGTTGGAGGCGAGCCCGCGCTGCCGGCTGAACTCCACGAACGCCTCGGGCGTGGACATCACCGTGGCGCCACCGGCGAGTGCCAGCGAGCATTCGCCCTGGCGCAGCGCCTGAGCGGCCAGGTGCAGGGTCACCAGCGAAGCCGAACACGCCGTGTCGACCGTGACCGCGGGACCCTCCAGGCCGAAGGTGTACGAGATACGGCCCGAGACCACGCTCGCCGCTACGCCGGTCGCAAGGTAGCCCTCCGACTGCTGGGGCGCCCGCCGCAGGAGTGCGGCGTAGTCCTGGCCATTGGTGCCGACGAACACACCCGTCTTGCTGCCGCGCAGCGACGCCGGGTCGATCTGCGCGCGCTCGAACGCCTCCCACGAGGTCTCCAGCAACAGGCGTTGCTGCGGATCCATCGCGAGCGCCTCGCGCGGCGAGATCCCGAAGAACGCGGGGTCGAACCCGGCAGCCTCCTCCAGGAAGCCGCCCTCCCGTACGTACGAGGTACCGGAGTTCGCGGGATCCGGGTCGTACAGGGTCTCCAGGTCCCAGCCCCGGTCGGTCGGGAACTCGGAGATCGCGTCACCGCCGGCGGCGAGCAGGTCCCACAGCTGCTCCGAGGAGTTCACGCCTCCCGGAAAGCGGCAGCTCATGCCGACGATCGCGATCGGCTCCTGCTCGCCGGACTCCATTTCCTGGATGCGTTGCCGTGCTTCGTGCAGCTCGCCAGTCACTCGCTTAAGGAAATAGCGAAGCTTTTCCTCGCTGCTGTTCGTCACGCGACATCACCCCAGAAAATCAAGAATTTGTTGCTGATCAAGTCAAAATATGCAGGGATCAAGTCACGAAATCCCGAGCTCATTACTGATGAAATCGAATACTTCGTCGTCTGAAGCCGAATCGAACTTCTCGGCCCCAGCGGGCGCGGTGTCGCCTTCTTCCTCCGCGCTGCACAGCTTCAGGATCGCCTTGATACGTAGCGCGATTTCGCCACGCGCGGTTTCATCGGCGGCCATCTCAGCAATGCCTGATTCCAGTTTCTCGAGGTCGCCGAGAATGACGTCAAAACGCTTCGGACCGTCCTGTTGCAACTCGCCGAGCAGGTAGTCGGAGAGTGCCTTGAGCGTCGGGTAGTCGAAGACCAAGGTGGCCGCTAGGCGCAGACCGGTGGTCTTGCTGAGCCGCTTGCGGAGCCGGACGGCGGTCAGCGAGTCGAAACCGAGGTCCTTGAAGGCTCGCCCAGCGGGGATGCCCTCGGCGTCCGCGTGTCCGAGCACCGCGGCGACCTGCGTGCGTACCAGTTCGAGCAGCATCCGGTCCTGCTCCGCCGGAGCGAGCCCGGCCAGCTGTTCCCGGAGCGCGGCCGCCGTGTCCGCCGCCGGACTCGCGGACGCGGCACCGGTCGACTCCAGTGCCTTGCGGGCTTCAGGGATGTCACTGATCAGCGGGGAGGGCCGCTCGGCTGCGAAGTCCGACGCGAACCGTTCCCAGTCCACGTCGACGACCGCCGCGTACGTCGCGTCGCGGTCGAGCACCTGGCCCAGGGCTGCGAGCGCCTCAGCGGGGTCCATCGCGGCGAGACCGCCGCGCTGCATCCGGTCTTCGTGGCTGCCACCGACCGCCATTCCGGCCTCGGCCCAGGGTCCCCAGGCCACGGACGTGCCCGGCAGTCCCAGCGCACGACGCTGCTCCACCAACGCGTCGAGGAACGCGTTCGCAGCCGCGTAGTTGCCCTGACCCGCCCCACCAACGGCCCCGGCAAGGGACGAGAACAGCACAAACGCCGAGAGATCAAGGTCCTTGGTCAACTCGTGCAGGTGCAGCGCGGCGTCCGCCTTGGCGCGCAGGACGCTCGCGAAGCGCTCGGGGGTCAGGGACTCGATGACTCCGTCGTCCAGCACACCGGCGGCGTGGATCACGGTCGTCAGCGGATACGCGGCGGGGATCGAGGCCAGCAGTTGCCCGAGCGCGGCGCGGTCGGCCACATCACAAGCAGCGACAGTGACCTTCACCCCAAGCCCCAGCAACTCCGACTCCAGCTCCTCCGCACCCGGAGCATCAGGGCCACGGCGACTGGTCAGTACGAGATGCTCGACACCACGCGACACCAGCCAGCGGGCAACATGCCCGCCCAGCGCACCCGTACCACCGGTGATCAGGGCCGTACCACTGGCCCGCCACTCCTGGCCAACACCGCGACCACCAGCCCGCAACAAACGACGACCGAAAACACCGGCCGAGCGGACCGCGACCTGATCCTCACCACCAACGCCCGCCAGCACGCCCGCCAGCCGGCCCACCGCACGCTCGTCGAGCGTCTCGGGGAGATCCACCAGACCGCCCCAACGCTCCGGGTGTTCCAGACCCACCACCCGGCCAAGCCCCCACACCTGCGCCTGCACCGCACTCACCAGCGACTCAGACTCACCCACCGAGACCGCACCACGCGTCACCGCCCACAGCGGCGCCTCCACCCCAGCGTCACCCAACGCCTGCACCAGCACCAACGTGCCCGCCAACCCCACAGGGACACCGTCACGCACAGCCTCATCCAACGCCACCAGCGACACCACACCACCCACAGACGCCCGGTTCGCGACTACCTCGGATATGGACTGCGCGAGCTGTGTCCGGTCTGCGGCAGGCTCCACCGTCAGACGCAGTACCTCGGCACCCCGGCCCTCCAGCCCGCGCACCGTCTCCTCAACCCACGGCTCACCGGCCACACCCGCGGGAACCACCAGCAGCCATGTCCCCGACAGCACCGCCGACGACTCAACCGGCACCGGCTTCCAACCGATGCGATAACGCCAGCCATCCAACCGAGACCGCTCCTGCCGCTGCCGCCGCCACGACGACAACGCAGGCAACACCGCACGCAACGACTCATCACCAGAAACATCCAGCGTCGAAGCAAGCGACTCCCAATCCTCCCGCTCCACCGCCTCCCAGAACCGCGCCTCCACCTCATCCACACCAACCACCCCAGCCGGCGCATCAAGCCAGAACCGCTCACGCTGGAAGGCATACGTCGGCAAATCCACCCGCGACGCACCCGTACCAGCGAAGAACGCAGCCCAGTCCACGGCCACGCCCTGCACCCAGACCTGCGCCAATCCCGACAACAGGCTCTCGGCTTCGGACCGACCGGACCGCAGAACGGGGGCGAACACCCCGTCCACCACGACTTCCTCGCTCATGGCACTGAGCACGCCATCGGGACCCAGTTCGAGGAACGTCGAGATGCCCTGTTCGGCAAGGGCGGTCACGCCATCCGCGAAGCGGACTGCTTCCCTGACATGGCGGACCCAGTACTCGGCCGAGCCCAGCTCGTCGTTCGTGGCCAGCTTGCCGGTCACGTTGGAGACGACGGGGATGCGGGGCGCCGCGTAGGCCAGGCTCTCGGCGACGGTACGGAAGTCGTCCAGCATCGGGGCCATGCGCGGCGAGTGGAACGCATGCGAGACGTCGAGGCGCTTGGTCTTACGGCCCTGGCCGCGCAGCACCTCCGCGACGGCGAGAGCGGCGTCCTCGTCGCCGGAGACGACCACAGCAGTCGGCCCGTTGACCGCGGCGATGCCGATCCGGTCCCCATACTCGGCGAGGAGAGGCGTGACCTCGGCTTCGGTGGCCTGGAGGGCGATCATCGCTCCGCCGGCGGGCAGTGCCTGCATCAGCCGGCCACGAGCCGCCACCAGCCGAACCGCATCCTCCAGCGAGAACACCCCGGCCACATGAGCCGCCGCTATCTCACCGATGGAATGCCCACCCACAAAGTCGGGTGCAACACCCCAGGACTCGATCAGCCGGAACAGCGCCACCTCGACCGCGAACAAACCGGCCTGCGTGAACACCGTCTGACCCAGCAGACCCGCATCCCCGAACACCACCTCGCGAACCGACCGCTCCACATGCCCAGTCAGCTCCTGATTCAACAGCCCGCACACCTGGTCAAACACGTCCGCGAACACCGGGAACTGGCCGTACAACTCACGGCCCATCCCCACCCGCTGACTGCCCTGACCCGAGAACAACACCGCCAACCGACCAGAACCCACACCCTCATCCGGCCCCCTCACCACACCCGGCGCATCCTCACCCCGCGCCAACGCACCCAACCCAAACCGCAAACCAACACCATCACCGACCACCACAGCCCGGTGCTCCAACACCGCACGCCCCGACGCCAACGACCACCCCACATCCACCGGCGACAACCCACCATCACGCTCCACACGAGACACCAAACGCCCCGCCTGACCCCGCAACGCACCCACACCACGCCCCGACACCACCCACGGCACCACCGCAGGCGCAACGGAGTCCCCGGGCTCCACGTCAATCGCGGGTGCCGCCTCGATGATCACGTGCGCGTTCGTACCGCTGATGCCGAACGAGGAGACCGCAGCACGGAGCGGTCGGTCGCTCTCCGGCCACTCCCGCTGCTCGGTCAGCAACTCGACCGCACCCGCCGACCAGTCCACTTGCCGCGACGGCTCATCCACATGCAGGGTGCGCGGCAGCACCCCATGCCGCATCGCCAACACCATCTTCATCACACCCGCCACACCCGCAGCAGCCTGCGCATGACCGATGTTCGACTTCAACGAACCCAACCACAACGGCCGTTCCTCCGAGCGATCCTGACCGTACGTCGCCAACAACGCCTGCGCCTCGATCGGGTCACCCAACGTCGTACCCGTACCATGCGCCTCCACCGCGTCCACATCGGCCGACGACAGCCGCGCGTTCGCGAGCGCCTGGCGGATCACCCGCTGCTGCGACGGACCGTTCGGCGCCGTCAACCCATTCGACGCACCATCCTGATTCACCGCAGAACCACGCACCACCGCCAACACAGGATGACCGTTACGCCGCGCGTCCGACAGCCGCTCCAGCAGCAGCATCCCCGCGCCCTCGGCCCACCCCGTGCCATCCGCGCCGTCCGCGAACGACTTGCAGCGACCATCCGCCGCGAGCCCCCGCTGACGGCTGAACTCCACGAAAACCGCTGGCGTCGACATCACGGCCACGCCACCGGCCAACGCCAACGAGCACTCCCCCTGGCGCAGCGCCTGCGCCGCCAGATGCAGCGCCACCAGCGAAGACGAGCATGCCGTGTCCACCGTCACCGCAGGACCCTCAAGACCCAGGGTGTAGGCGATACGGCCTGACGCAACGCTGCCCGCGCTGCCGTTGCCCAGGTAGCCCTCGAAGCCCTCAGGGGCGATGCGCAGCCGGGAGCCGTAGTCGTTGTACATCACTCCGGCGAAGACGCCGGTCTGGCTGCCCTTGAGCGAGGCCGGGTCGATGCCCGCGCGCTCGAACGCCTCCCACGAGGTCTCCAGCAGCAGCCGCTGCTGCGGATCCATGGCCATGGCCTCACGCGGTGAGATCCCGAAGAACCCGGGGTCGAACTCGGCGGCGTCGTGCAGGAAACCGCCCTCCCGCACGTAGCTCTTGCCCTGCCGGTCCGGGTCGGCGTCGTACAGGCTCCGGAGATCCCAGCCGCGGTCCATCGGGAACTCGGAGACCGCGTCGGTGCCGGCGGCGACCAGGTCCCACAGCTCCTCCGGCGAACCCACGCCACCCGGATACCGACAGCCCATGCCGACGATCACGATCGGGTCCTCGTCGCCCGCCGAGGCGGCCACCAGGACCGCCACCGCGCCCTGCTCGCCGAGCACTTCAGCGAGCAGGTGCCGGGCCAGCGCGACCGGCGTCGGGTGGTCGAACACCAGCGTCGCGGGCAACCGCAGCCCGGTCGCCTCATTCAGCCGGTTCCGCAGCTCCACCGAGGTCAGCGAGTCGAAGCCCAGCTCCTTGAACGCCCGGCCATCCTCCACCGCGCCCGCCGAGCCGTGCGCCAGCACCGCCGCCACGTGCCCGCGCACCAGCTCCAGCATCATGCGCGACCGTTCGGCCTCGCCAACGGCCGCGAGTCGCTGCGCCAGCCCGGAACCACCGGCACTGCCCGTGGCCTGGATCGCCCGCGTCCGGCGCACCGAGGGCCGCACGAGACCCCGCACGATCGCGGGCACTCCCCCGCCCGACGCCCTCAGCGCCGCCACGTCCAGGCGCACCGGCATGATCAACGCCTCGTCCGCGCCGATCGCGGTGTCGAAGAGCGTGAGGCCCTCCTCGGAGGAGAGCGCCACGAGGCCGGAACGCGCCATGCGCGCCAGGTCCGCGTCGCCGAGCTCCCCCGTCATCGCGCTGCGCTGGGCCCAGAAGCCCCAGGCCAACGACACGGCGGGCAGCCCGGCCACCTTGCGGTGCTGCGCGAGGGAATCGAGGAAGACGTTCGCCGCCGCGTAGTTGCCCTGACCGGCGCTGCCCAGCGTGCCCGCCGCCGAGGAGAAGAGCACGAAGGCGGACAGGTCGAGGTCCTTGGTGAGCTCGTGCAGGTTCCAGGCCGCGTCCACCTTCGGACGCAGCACCGTCTCGAAGTGCTCAGGCCCCAGCGCGGACACCAGACGGTCATCCAACGCACCCGCCGTGTGCACCACAGCCGTCAACGGATGTTCATCCGGAACAGACCCCAGCAACTCGGCGAGCGCCCCGCGATCAGCGACATCACACGCCGCCAGCCGCACCCGGGCACCCAACCCGGTCAGCTCCTCGATCAGCCCGTCCGCCCCCGGCGCGTCCGCCCCGCGCCGACTGACCAGCAACAACTCCCGCACACCGTGCTCAGCGACCAGATGCCGAGCCACCAGACCACCCAACGTGCCCGTAGCACCCGTCACCAGGACCGTGCCACGCTCATCGAGCGGTGGAACGCGGTGGTCGGCCGGCGGCGCGGCGGCTCGCACCCACCGCGGTACGCGTACCTCGCCCGTGCGAACAGCCAGCTGCGGCTCGTCCGCGACAGCGTCGAGCAGCGTCGCGGCCGACAAGAGACTCGCGTCGGTGTCCAGCAGGACGAAGCGGCCCGGGTGCTCCGACTGTGCCGAGCGCAGCAGGCCCCAGATCGGGGCCGCCGCCAGATCCCGCACGTCCTCGCCCGGCCCCGCCGAGACCGCACCGCACGTCACCACGGCCAGCCGCGCCGCGGCGAACCGCTCGTCCGCCAGCCAGTTCTGGACCAGCGCCAGCGCCTGGTGGGCGGTGTTCCGTACGGCCGACGGCATGTCCTCCGGCGGGGAAGCCAGCGGGGCCAGGACCAGGGGCGGGACCTCGACCGCGCCGGTGTCGATCGCCGCGCCGAGCGCGTCGAGGCTCTCGTACGCGATGCCCCCGGCCTCGTCGAGACCGGACCCCGCGAGTCCCTCGGGCGCGCCGATAAGCGCCCATGCGCCGGGCCGCTCAGCGCCGCCCAACACCGAGTCCGGCAGCGTGGTCCACTCCATACGGAACAGCGAGTCGTTGTGCCGCGCCCCCGCGAGCTGCTCGGGGTCGATCGGGCGCAACACCAGGGACTCGGCCGCCGCCACCGCGGCGCCCGTGCCGTCGGCCACCGTCACCGACACCGAGTCGGCGCCGACCGGGGCGAGGGAGACCCGCAGCTCCGACGCACCCGCCGCGCGCAGCGTCACCCCGCGCCATGCGAACGGCAGCCACACCTGCTCGGCGTCGTCGAAGAACGCGCCGAGACGCACACCGTGCAGGGCCGCGTCGAGCAGCGCCGGGTGGATGCCGAACCGGGCGGCCTCGGCCTGCTGCTCCTCGGCGAGCGCCACCTCGGCGAAGATCTCGTCCCCGCGTCGCCAGGCCGCCCGCAGCCCCTGGAAGGCCGGCCCGTAGTCGTAGCCGGCGGCGGCGAAGTCCTCGTACAGCGAATCGGTGTCCAGCGCGACCGCGCCCTTGGGAGGCCATTCCGTCAGGTCACCCACGGGCGGCACCGT